>NZ_MULM01000139.1:0-51961 GCF_002029345.1 Pseudomonas sp. VI4.1 | reverse complement strand
CGATGAATTCCTTATCGGCGCTTCGGGTAGAAAGGGCGGGACGAGAAGTCTCCCACGGTCCGTACTGGTCAGAGTCGGAATCGAGCTTTTAGTCCCGCCCACCCCTTCAAGTCTAAACATACAAGCGAGCTTGCTCGCTCCCACAAGGTTCTGTGTGCGTTTACTTCGGGGCGTTGAGGTTCAGCGTCGGTGTCTCATCGAAGAAATTCCACGGCTTCAACAGCACATGCACCCACTCGGTCGGCATGATCGGCCATTCTTCGGCCCGAGCGATGTGAGTGGTGCCCGTGGTCAGCCAGGCCACATCGTCGGTGTTTTCGATGGACTGGTTATCGTGGGTGAACTGTCCCAGGCCTGAGTCTTTGTCCGAGCGATTCGGGTATTTACCTTCCGGGTATTTCTCGTCCGGGTTGTAGCGCGTCACCCACAGTTGTTTGTCCATGAAGCTCAGGCGGTGATAGAGCCATTCGTCCTTGCCGAAGTTGGCACCCTTGGCCACCGGGTGAGTACCGCCGGCATACGGAATCAGCTGATAGGAAACCGGGTTGCCGACTTTGTTTTCCTTGTTGAAATTGGTCATCAACCGGACGGTCGAAGGGTCGAATTTCTGCGTGGCTTGCTGTTCGGTGCTGACCACGTTGTGCTCGGTCTGCATCGTACTGGTCCGCGGTCCGCCACGGTCGTTCGCGACCACCACCGGGTTCACTTCAACCAGTGAGTTGTTTTCACCGTCCACATCCATATCCAGACGGAAGTTGTAGATATGCTGGTGGGTGGTGCCGACGATGTTGTGGTCCAGCAGGGTGCCGTAGCGGGTGTCTTCCTTGGCCGTGGCCTCATGCATGGTTTTGGATTTCACACCCTTGACCGCTTCGATACCGGTAGCGCCGGCATCGATGCCGATGGTCCCGCTCTGCTGGAAGACCCAGTCGAAGATGTAGTCGTAGTTGCCAACGGTGCTGATCCAGCGCACCACCAGCTCACGACGCTCGGTGCTGAGGTTAGGCTGGCCCATCTCCTGGTGTTTATATTCCGGGCCGGCGTAGCGCTCGAACACGGCCATTGCGCGCGGAATCGAGGTCGGTGCGCCGGTATAGTCCGCAATGGTGGCGTCCAGGAGCACGGCGTTTTCCGGGGCGTCTTTGCCGCGCGCGATCGGCGAGGTCAGCGTGCCCATGCCGTAATCGCCCGAGTCGAGGTAAGCCTTGAAGTACAGCCGACGTCCGGATCGCCGTAAGGCACGATCATGCCGCCCAGCGAGCCCTCGTACATGATTTTGCGTTTCTTGCCCTTGTCGTCATAAGTGACCGTCGACAGTATCGGGCCGACCCGAGAATCGAGGCGAACATGGAAGTCCCAGTTCTGCCAATGAATGCTGTTACCAGTAATGGTGTAGTTCTTTCCTTCCGGCTCAATGATCTCCAGCGGCTTGACCTGCGTGCCTTTGCGGCCACGCCCGTCATAGGGTGTCGGTTTCATCGGAACCGGAATGACGGCCTGATCGTCGATCTTGATCAGCTTCTGCTGCTCCAGATCGACAATCGCCACCAGTCCCTCGATCGGGTGCGCCCAGTAGTTGCCATCACCGATATTGAGGTAGCTGACGATTTTCAGGAGGCGTTTATCCTGCGCCAGACCGTCTTTGCCGTCGAAGTAACCGACGGTCAATGGCGTGGCCACGACTTTTTTGACATCCGTGATACCGCGCTTGGCCAGTGCTTGCGCGTATTCGGGGCTCGACTCTACAGCCGACTGCACGGTCGCGAAGTCGTCCAGCAAGACCATGCCGTGAGCGCCTTCGACGGGTTCCCAGGACTTGAGTGTCTTGCTGTCGAGATCGACCAGCGCCTCGATCACATGCTTGCCATCGAGCACCACAATATTGGCCTGGCGAGGCTGGGTTACGTTCTGGCCGGTATAGACGAAATTCCAGACCTGATCCTTGGGTGGCTCATTGACAGAAACTTCGGTGAAACGAAAGCCGGGCTTGTAGTTGGCGGAATTCTTGACGACATTCACCGCCGCCTTGATTTCGTCGGCGCTTAGCGGGTTGAGCGGGTTAGGGCGGGTCTCGACGACAAACGTCTTGTCCAGGCCGGACTGGAAGACCTGGTTGATGAAGTCCTTGGACATGAACGCCGTCTTGCCTTTGAACACCACCGGCACTGAAAACTCCATCCGTTTGCCGTTGAGCACGGCCACCTTGCTACCCGGTTTGACCTTGAGGTAGACACCGTCCTTGGCAATCACGAACAGGTCGGAATAGTCGTCCCATTTGACCGTGGCGCCGAAGTCCTCAAGGGTCGACTGCAATGGCACCATTTCAGCATGGCCGCCGTGGGCATGGGCACTGGACATCCAGCAAGGCAAGCCGAGGGTACCCAAGGTAATGGCCAGCGCGAGCCGGGCAAGCGGTTTTCTTTTAAGCAACGCAACGGAGGCGAACATTTCTGAGTTCCTTCAGGCGAGCTGAGGAGAGGCACACCTGCACTTTGCTACAACGGGTGAATAGTTTCTTTTTGATTCTTGCCAGAAACCTTTTGCTCTGTGCCGAAATCAGTAACTCATCCCGTCTTCAATCGCAATGCCTTGCGCGCGCATATCTTTTATCAATTCGGCGCGGGTGCCCGGGAGGTTGAGCATGGCTTTTTGGCGCAGCGCGGAGACTTCTTCGGCATTGTAAGGCTGGTAGTGCGCGGGGGTGCTTTTGCCAGCCATGCCGTCTTCACGCATTAACCAGTTGAGTAAGTCGGCCAACTGCGTGTTATTCAGCGCGGACTGTGACATACCGGGTACGCGAACGAGAAATTCGCGGCCGCCCGGTACTTTTAGAAAATTGCCGACAAACCCCTGTAGTCGAGGCGTGTCATTGGCGGGGGATCCCATACCATCACCCAGATGGCAACCGGCGCATTGCAGTTGGTAGTTCACGCCAACACTGTAGCCGGCCTCGGAAATGGGTTTCTGAAGTTCTTCGTTGCCCGGAGCATGACGCTGGGCCGGGTTGGGAATGGCTCTGGCGTAAACGAGCGGGGCGGTCATGACGCAGACAAGACCGAGCAATAGCAACCTACGCATGACAAACACCTTTTTCTTGTTGTCGGTAACAATGACAAAAAACAGCCCACAAACACAGAAAAAAACCGCCGATTGCGCGAGCAACCGACGGCAAATGCACGTTAAATCGCAACGCCGCGTATGATCGAAACGGTGCAGTGGTAGATGTGCGATTTAGCGGCCAGGCACCAGTTCACATCGTTGTTGTTGAACGGACGATAGGCTGGTTCTTCACTGTCGTTACGGGTGCACGCGCACTGGGCGCAGCTTTGCTTACCGCAGCAGTCGTTGTACGAAATGAAGTAGTCCTTGCCGTCGGCCGGGTTGCGGCAGGTGCCGATCCAGGTGACTTGCGACGCTTCCGTGCCCGGCGGGCAGGACGTGACCGAGCCCCCGCAGCAGCTGCACAAGAAGCCATCGATGGAGCAATAACGCCAGTAGTCGCAGCTGTTTGGATCACCCGGGTCGCCGGCTTTCGGGTTATCGGCGGCCAGGGCTTTGCTGGTGCGATCCAGCGGCAGCAGCAAGGGCAGCGCAGCGCCCGCGACCATCAAGGAACCCATGCGCGCGAGCAGTTTGCGTCGCGAGGTGGTGTCGGCGACACGGCGAGTCGAGCGCTCAAACAACAGATCCAGCAGTTTCATAAAAGTCTCCCTGCCTTAATCAGTGGCTATGGCCGTGGCTGTGGTCGTGCGTGTGAGGTTGGCTGTTCAGGTATTCCTGCAGCGTGGCGCTTTTCAGGTGCTCGACTTCGAACAGGCTGTCCAGGTGCTCGCGGGAATTGACCAGGCCTTTGGCGCGCAGGGTGCCAGCCTTGTCGATCAGCGCAGCGTAAGGCAGCTTGCCAATCTGATAGGTCATGCCCACTTGCGGGCCGACCACGTAAGTGGCGTCGTCCAGTTTGTGCTCGCGGATCAGCGCTTGCTGAGCGTCCATGTCGCCGTCGCTGATGAACACCACGTCGAGGCGACCGGCCTGTTCCTTGGCGATGGATTTAATGGCCGGCAGCAGGGATTTGCAGATCGGGCAGGTCGGCGAGAGGAAGAACAGCAGTTGAGATTTTTCACCGGCATAGCCGAAGTTCACCGGGCGACCGTGACGGTCGGTCGCGGTGACTTGCGGCGCGGGCTCGTTGACGGCCACGCCTTTGTCGACCATCAGCGCACCGGCCGGGGCTAGTCGGCCGTGCAGCACACCAATCTGCCGAACCAGGCCCATGACGACAAACGCCACGGCCAGCAGCAGCATCCAGAGCAGAACGTTGGAAACGATTAAGCCTTCCATTGATCACCTACCAATCAGTTTGAGCAGAAGAGGGGAGTTCGCCAGCAAGCCATCGGCTGCGGCGTAAATGAGCAGCGCGACGCTGCTTGCGGCGACGGTCACAAAGCCGTCGAAAACGTTCAGGTCGCGGACGATGGGCGAGACGCTGGCCAGCAACGCCAACCCCACCAGCACGCTGTTGCGCAGCAGCAGAATCGGGTGCAGTGGCTGCGCCTGATCCGGGCCGGCACAGCCGCAGTCGATATCCCGACGGCCGCGCCACAGGTTGATGCCAATGGCGGTGGCATACAGCGCGATCAGGCAGGCGGCGCTCCATGCAGCCCAGGAACGGCAGGCCGGAACCAGCAGCGCAAAGGCAATCACCAGCTCAAGCACTGGAATCAACCTGGCGCTCGGGCGCACCAGCGAATCGGGCAGTAGCCGGTAGTCAGCCAGTTGCTTGGCAAAACGCACCGGCGCCCGCACCTTGTGGGTCGCGGCACTGGCCAGCAACACGGCAATAGCGAGTGCGCTGGCAATGATGAAGATCGGATCTGTGTACATGGCCGAACCTCGTTAGTAGCTCAGAACCTGAGTCGCCGTTTTCGCGACTTTCGGCATGCTGCCGGTGAGCGTATTGGTCTTGAGGTCGAAGATCTGCAAGCCGCCTTCCACGTCGGTGCCGAGCAACAGCGGTTTGTCGTCGCCGGTCGCTTGCATGCTCCATACCGGAACCGGTGCTTGCAGGGTCGCCAGTTTCTTGTGGGTCTTGAGGTCAAAGGCCCAGATCAGCGGGCTTGGGTCTTCCCACTTCATGGGTTCGTGAGCGTCGTGCATCAGCACGTACAAACGGTCCAGCTTCGGCGCGACGGCCATCAGCTGCCAACCACCCGGAGCCCAGCCGGCTTTCTTTTCCTCGTCGGTGGTCAACGACCAGGACGGCAGGATTTTTGGCGCTTCACCGGCAAAATCCACCGGCCGCACGGTGCCCGTTGTGGTAGTGAAGTAATAGGTGTCGCCGACGTTCACGGCGCGTTCCACCAGTTTTTCCGCGTTCGGGTCGAAGAACGGCGTGCGGCTGCGCGAGGCTTCCTGGCCCTGGTCATTTAGAGTGACCACCTGCAAGCTGCCGTCGCCACACAGCGACGCGAAACGGCGGTTGCCGATCGGGTAGTTGAGCACGCAACCCGGAATCGCGATTTCGGTGGTGACTGCCTTGGCTTGGGTATCGACCACGGTCACCGAGGTCGAAGGGGTGAAGTTGTAGACGTAGACGAAGCGGTCATCGCCGCTCGGCTTCAGCGCGTAACGCTGGGTCAGGGATTCGGCGCGCTTGGTCGGAATCAACAGCTCCCAGGCCGGCGACAGGGTCGAGCTGTCCCAGGCGGTCAGCACATCGGTACGCGTACCGCGGGTACCACGGGAGTAGAAGATGTCGGCGCTGTAGATAGTCTTGCGATCATGGCTCAGCGTCGAGGGGGCGGCAAAGCCGGTCGGTACCATGCCGAGGACGCGTTTTTGGTCAGGGTCGACCACGGTGACACGGCCCGCCACGAAACTCTCGAATTCAACATCAATGATGAATGCTCGGTGTGCTTCAGCGGGAAACGCCAAGGTGGTCTGGCCGATCGTGTCAGCGGGCAGATCAGCGCTGGCATTGTTCAAACCGAGTACCAGCAGGCTGAGACTCAGCCCTGACTGTACGGTGATCCTGGTGGCTCGCATTAGGGGGAACTCCCTGAATTATTGTTCTCGCACATCGCGGGTGCAGTGGCAGATTTTTGCAGTTCGATTCTGCCTCGCCGGGAAAACCGGAGAATTGTTGTGGCTGCCAAGTGTTTGTGTGTCTGTGCCAGTCTGATGAAACTGGCTGCACACGCGGCGATTGCGGCGTCAGGCGGGGGTTGCGAGGGGAAGGGAGAAGGTAAAAACGGCACCGCAGGGCTCGAGGTTTTGCGCCCAGATATCGCCACGGTGACGGCCGATGTTGTTTTTGCACAGGGCCAGGCCGATGCCGTTACCGCTGACCTTGGAAGAGAAGAAGGCGTCGAAAAGCGTCTCTTGCGCCTCGGTTTGAATGCCGCGACCGCAGTCTTCGATGCTCACTAATGCGAACTCTTTGTCGGCGCTGGCATGGATGCGCAGCAGACGCCGTTCGACGGGCAGATCGCTCATCTCTTCAATCGCATTGAAGGCCAGGTTGAGGATGACCTGGCCGATCAACACTTTCTCGCAACTCACCAGCAGCGGTTCGGGGCTGGTGACAATGTCGACTTTGATCAAGCTTGGGTCGGCGCACAGGCTGATGAAGTAACGGGTTTCGCGCAGCAGCTCATTGAGGTCGATCAGCTCTTCGGATTGCTCCAGCTTGACCACGTAATCGCGCACGCTTTTGATGATCTGCGAGGCATGCTCGATTTGTCACACGGCGTTTTGCAAACCCCAGGCGACGCCTTGTTCAGTCGTTTCAACGTTGCCCAGGCGAATCACCGCGCCTTCGATGAAGTTGCGGGTGGCGGCCAGTGGCTGACTCAGTTCATGAGCGATTGCCACGGCCATTTCGCCCATCGCGTTGTAGCGTGCCAGGTATTCGAGCTTTTGCTCGCTGACGCGCCGTGCTTCTTCGGTGCGGACTTGCTCGGTGACGTCGCGGAACTGCACCATCAGCACATCGCGGCCATCCAGATGCACCAGGGTCGCGACCGCCTCGGACAGAATTTCCACCCCTTGTGTGGACCGATAACACCACTCGATGGCGCGCTGGCCAGTGCGCGCGACGCCCTCCAGCCAACGCAAACCTACCGAACGGCGGTACTTCGGCGCGTCGCGGGTCATGTCCGGAGCTTTCAGCGGAGTCAGTTCTTCCAGGGTAAAGCCGAGCGCCTTCAAGGCCGCGGCGTTGGCCCAGAGAATCTCCTTACTCTGTGCGTCGTGAAGAATGATGCACAACGGCATGGCTTCGATGAGGGTGTAAAAGTCGTTCGATTTTGGCAGATTCGACACCGGCTCCCACGTACCACGGGACATGATCGAGCGCTTCAAACAGGTGGGGATTTACCGTGCAGCGACACCGAAATGCTTTGGCGGTGACGCCTTGGTGCCGGCACGTTTTCTCCAAATGATTGAACGCATCTCCGAAGCCGACGGCTCTGCGGGCTGGGTCGCCAGCTTTGGCAGCGCCGGCGTGTATCTCGCCGCGCTGCCAAAAGAAACCCTCTCCGAAATCTACGCACAAAGCCCCGACCTGGTGTTTGCCGGTGGCCTGTTCCCGTTGCAACCCGCCGAAGCTGTAGAGGGCGGTTGGCAGGTCAATGGCACCTGGAAATTTGCCAGCGGCTGTAAAGGCGCTGACCTGCTGGGTGTCGGTATCGGCGCCGCCGGCGGCAAGCCACGCAGTCAGCCGGATGGCCGCCGGCAGTGGTATCACCGGCGCGCCGAAGATGGCCGACCGCGCCTATGTGCGCATCGAGATTGCCAAGGCCGAAGCGCAGCTCGCCGCCATTTCCTGGCTACATCTGAATCGTCATCACTTCTTCAAGGATCAATCCCATGTCGCAAGCCACCCAAGAACCCCTGCGCGTCGTCTTTTGCATCGGCATCACCCAGAACTTTTTCGACCTGCCGACCGGCGAAGGCCTGAGCGTGTGGAAAGGCTTCAGCCAGTTGATGGGCTCACTCGGCGCCATGCCGGGCATCACCGTGCTTGGCGCGATGGACGATGATCGCTTGATGGTCGGCCCATCCACGACCTCGCCATGGACCGTCTACATCATGGCCGACGTCGACTGCCATCAGTCGGTGATCGACGCCTGCAACCTGTCCCGCCCACGCCGGTGAACGAATACAGCCTGTGGCGCTACGCCAAGGTCGAAGCGCGCATCGGCCGTCCGCTGACCATCCCTGACGCAGCCAAGGTTTAAGCCATGAACGAGGCCTTGCAGCAGCTCTGGAGACGCTCGAAGGGGAGAGCCAGGTACGCCGTTCATTACCTCACCAGCGAGTCGATCGTGGTCGACGGCAGCACGGCGCAAGGGCAATGGATCATGCAGCAGATTTGCACCTACGCCGATCGGCGCAGCGAATTGTTCGGCACGCGGCTGAACATCGATTTCCGCTGTGTCGACGGTGTCTGGTTGATCGCGCATTTTCGTACGCAACGCTTGTTCAACACAGAGCTGGGTGCATGAGTACTTTTATCAGCGAGTTCTTACTGGGCGGCAGTTGAGCATGCCGGTGCGGCGTGCTGAAACCGCCTTGATTAAAAGCGTTTAGCGTAACTGTGGCGAGGGAGCTTGCTCCCTCGCCACACAAGCTCTGGCGTTTGCCGCTACTGTTGCAAATACTCCCGCGCCAACCGACACGCCCGATCAATCAACATCGGCGCCATCTCAATCGCCGTCGGCGTGCCTTTATGGGTATGAATCCAGCCCAGGTACGTCGTGCCACGCAGCAGCAGAAACAGCGCCAGCGTCTCTCGATCAGCCGCAGTCAGCGGTTTGATCGCTTCATAACCAGCAAACAGTGCCGTTTTGATGTGCTCATAACGCGGGTCGTCCAGCCAGAAGTACAGCGCGGTGGCGAGCTCAAACATGTGCCAACCGAACCCGGTATCGTCGAAGTCGATCAGGCGCAGGTTGGCACCTTCGATCAGCAAATTCTCGGGCACCAGGTCGGCGTGAATCATCCCAAAGTTGTCCAGATGCCGACCATATTGGCGCAGGTCGCGGAGTGCGCGGTGACCGGCCTGTTGCAACAGTTCACGTTGTTCTTCATTGAAGAATGGAGTGCCGCGCTTGCCGGTTTTCCCCAGCCACTGCGGGAACAAGCCATCGCGGGCCATGGCGAACAGCTGCCGGGAGGCCGCCTACACCAACGAGAAGAACGTAGCGATCGGCCCGAACACCGCGCCGCAGCCAATCACCTCGGCCAACCAGCCCGAGCAGGTCGGGCTTGTCGATCAGGGCCTGGTGAAGCTGTGTACTCAGCTCCTGCCGCAGTTGTTGGCGGGTCAGACTGCCCCGGTCTGGCTTAGAACGTGGTGGCAAACACCACTTGGCTGTAGAGGTTTTTATCGTTGTTGCCCAGCTGGGTGCCGCCATCTTCGGCGCTCTTGTCCGGTTGGTAGAGGCCGATCAGCGGCATCACGGTCAGGTGCTCGTGGACGTGCCATTCGGCATACAAGTCGACTTCGTGGCCATCGGTATTGCCCAGGCTGCGGTCGATGGTGTCGTAGTTGAAATACATCGCGCCCACCGTCAGGTTTTCCAGTGGCGAGACTTTCAGTGTGACGTTCTGGATGCGCGAGTTGGTGTTGAACGGGCCTGCGTAGTTACCGGCGACTTCACCCTGGAACCAGGTGCCGTATCCGCGGCTGAAACCGTAGAACAGGGTGTCGTAGCCTTCCGAGAACCGGCTGAAGCGATAGCTGACATACGGCGTCCAGGCGACGTCGGCAAAGGTCCAGCCGGCTTCCAGGTACCAGGCATCTTCGGTAGCGGTGTGGGGTTTGTCCTGCTTGGCGTATTCGCCGGAGAGGAACAGGTTTTTCACCCCGGCGTTGCCTGTCGCGCGCAGGCTGTAGGTCTTCATGCCGTCGCGCTCAAGTTGCGCAGGGGAGGCGTATTGCTCGTCGACATCGGTGCTGTCGATGTAGGTCAAACCGACTGTGCCGGCTTCAGCGACGTGTTCAAGCGTGCCGACGTACATTTCGGCCTTGGCCTGGGCGCGATTGTCTGATTTCAACCACATCAGGTCGCCGCGCCAGCCTTCCTTGCCACCCAGACGCAACACGGCGGTCTCGTCGAACGCTTTGCGCGCGGCCAGCCAGTAGGCGCCTCCACGGTTGAATTCTCCGTCGGCCAGGCCTTTGCCCAAGTTGAGCGCGTCGCCATTAATCAGGAAACCGTCACCGACCACAATGTTCTGGCGGCCGAAGGACAGGTCCACACCGTCTTCACCGAGCACGTCAAAGAGCTTGCCCGAGCGCCAGCCGAGGTAGGCGTCTTCGAACTTGGTGGTGCGTTCCGAACCGTCGCTGAAGCCCGCGGCATCGCCGTCGCCCCAGGTGCCGGAACTGAGCAGGTTCGCCGCGCCATACGCGGTGCCCACACCGGCGAGGCCTTTGTCGAAGCTCAGGCCATATTTGATGTAGCCCTCGCGCCTCGACGACGAGCTTGGTCGAGGCGGCCGGACAGCGCGTAGTTTTCCTGGCTGTGGAAAATGCCGAATACCGCTTCCAGTGTAGCGTTCAGGTGACTGTCGTCATCGGCATGGATTTCGTAGGCGCCAGCCTGGCCGGCACTGATCATCAGCGCGAGAGTCGAGAGACGAAGCAAGGGGAACTTGAGCATGTGTGGCATCCGTTCTTGTTCTTGAGCGCAGGTTTGCGGTCTTTTTCGATACTACGGCCCGGAACTTTTTCGCCCTTTTGTGTGGTTGCCAAAGAGTTGGCTGTGCTTGCCAGATTGGCCCGTTTGGCAGCCCCACCAACACAACTGGCACGCAGGACAAAACCTGCGTGCCTACGACCATCGACAATCCGTACCAACCCCCACCGATGCGGCGCTGTGTCGGTACTTTCAGTGTTGGCGCTCGTCTGACGAGCGCGCGGATTCCAAGGTCGTTATCTTATGTTCACCTCCCTGCGATTACCCCTCATGGGTCTGCTCTCATTCACCCTGACGCACGCCGCGCTGGCGGCTGAGTGCACACCCGACCAAGGCCATGGCGCCCAGGTCTTCGCCAATGAATGCGGTGTTTGTCATTCGGTGAACAAGGGGGTGGTGGGGATGATGGGACCTAACCTGGCGGGTGTGGTCGGGCGTAAATCCGGTTCGCTGGAAGGCTTCAACTACTCCCAGGCCATGCGCAACAAAGACATCAATTGGCAAGCTGAAAACATCGCGCAACTCATCGCTCAACCCCAGGCCTTTGTGCCGGGGACCTATATGCCCTACATGGGGCTGGCCTCTGCAGACGATCGCCAGGCGGTCGTGTGTTTCCTCAAAGAACAACAGTAATCAGCCGGTTTACTGGCTGAACAGCACGTCTGAACGAAAGGTGAATTATGAGCAACGTTGAAATTCTGCCGCAGGTGGCTGCATTCCTCGACCGCCGTCATGGCTGTTTTATCGATGGTCAGTGGGTTTTTACTGAAGGGCAAAGCATTGCCGTGGTCAACCCTGCCACCGGGCAAACACTCTGCGAAACACTGGATGCGCCGCTGGAAGTGGTCGAGCGCGCGGTGCAGTCATCCCATGCCGCCTTCAAGTCCGGCGTTTGGTCCGGTTTACGTCCGGCGGACCGCGAACGCATTCTGCTGAACTTCACCCGCCTGGTTGAGGAAAATGCGGAAGAATTGGCCCAGTTGGAAACCTTGAGCCAGGGCAAGTCGATCAATATGGCGCGTGCGCTTGATCTGAACGCCACGGTGGAGTTCATGCGCTACATGTCCGGTTGGGCCACCAAGATCGAAGGGCAGACCTTTGATGTGTCGATCCCGCTGCCACCAGGTGCGAAGTTCACCGCCTTCACCAAGCGTGAGCCGGTGGGTGTAGTGGCCGGGATTGTGCCGTGGAATTTTCCGCTGCTGATCGCCACCTGGAAGCTGATGCCGGCGCTGGCCACCGGTTGCACGGTGATCATCAAACCGGCGATGGAAACCCCGTTGACCGCCATGCGTCTGGCTGAACTGGCGATTGAGGCGGGCATTCCTGCGGGCGTATTCAACGTCGTGACCGGTGGCGGCGCCTCGGTAGGCGGCGCGCTGACGGCGCACCCGCTGGTGAGCAAGGTGTCCTTCACCGGCTCCACCGCTGTGGGCAAAAGTGTCGGCGTTGCATGCATGGAAAACATGACGCGTTTTGCCCTGGAGCTGGGTGGCAAGAACCCGATGATCGTTCTCGAAGATGCCAACATCGAAAAAGCCATTCAGGGCGCGATCCTCGGTGGCCTGCTGAACAACGGCCAGGTCTGCGCAGCGGCCTCGCGCTTCTATGTGCATCGTTCGATCTACGACAAGTTTGTCGAAGGTCTCGCCGCGGCGGTATCGGCCATGCCGATCGGTGCGGGCATGAACTGCAACGCAGCGATCAACCCGCTGGTGTCGCGCAAGCAACAACAAAGCGTGCTCAAGCACATCGAACTGGCTCGCCGGGAAGGTGCGCGCGTGGTCACGGGTGGCGAGTTGCTGGAAGGCGAGGGCTTCTATGTGCAGCCGACCATTCTGGCCGACATCGACCACAGCATGGCGGTGGCCCGTGAGGAGGTGTTTGGTCCGGTGCTGGGCGTGATGCCGTTTGATGATGAAGACGCGGTGATTGCCTTGGCCAACGACAATCGTTACGGCCTGGCCGCCAGTCTGTGGACCAACGACTTGAGCAAAGCCATGAACATGTTGCCGCGTATCGAAGCGGGCACCGTTTGGGTCAACGCTCACGTACTGCTCGACCCTGCGATGCCGTTTGGTGGCGTTAAACAATCCGGTATGGGCCGTGAGTTCGGTCGCGCGGTCATTGAGGCTTACACCGAGCTGAAATCGGTGTGCATCGCGCACTGAGATTTCAATGGGTCAGGCGCCAGATGCGAGTCTCGTTTCCCGCTCCAAGCACTCACAAAAAAGCACTCAATAGAGTGGCTTTTTTGTGTGCGTTATATTTACAAGTATATCTATTGTCACTCAGTCACCCTGAATGAGTGTCAGCGCCTGTTCTGTCGTCCTGATATCGGCAAACCACGCCGCTAAAGCGTTTACCGTCGAATTATGTTCGGCATCGCTTAATGCGGCATTGGCGTCAGCGATGAAAATAACCTTGAAGCCCAATTGCTGGGCATCTCGAGCCGTCGCGCCACAGCAGCAGTCCGACAGTGTTCCTGAGATAAAAAGGGTGTCGATCCCTCGTCTCTTGAGTGTCTCCAGCGCGTCCGAAGCCCCCGGAGTGAAAGCGCTGAATCTTGACTTGTCCAAGACCAGATCGTCCGGCCCGATATCCAGCTGAGGGATCAATGCGTGGCCGTGTGAGCCATGCTGGAAAGTCTGAACCTCGGATTGTGCAAATTCCGCGTTCTGAAAGTCCTGAAAATAGACAGGCCAGTCGTCAGCCGACGTCGTGGTAAACCTGAAGAAAACACTCAGCCCTCCCGCGTGTCGTAAAGCGACACTCAAGGCATTGATATTTTCAACGATGCCTCGGGCTGCCGGAACCTCCAGGAGCGCGCCTTCCTCGACAAAGCCATTTTGCATATCAATGACGAGCAGCGCTGTTCGATAAGTTTCTATGCGGGTGAAGGCAAACTCCCGCCCCCCTTTCAGTGCTTGATATCGGGCGCGGATGACGGGATCGATAATAGTCGTATGCATGGTTGAATCCTGATCTGTTGACGCTTGTTCAGAAACGTTGAAGTGGCCAGGCTTTTTTGCTGCCTCAAGGGGTGAGGCTCAAAAAAACCTGGCCGAATCGACCCTCAGACCTTTCCTCGTCCTGGAACGCGATCTGTTTCCTCGAGGTTCAACCGTTAGCCTCGTGTGAGGCGGGTAGGTCAGCAAATCCGGAAGTCTTTTTCAGTGTTCCTTTGGTGGCGCTGATGCGAGGGTCGGCAGGGTCGGCGAAATACGTCCTCCCTTTGGTCGCCACCGCCAGGCCGACGTGGACAGCGAAGGCTACAACGAAGCCAATATAGGCCGAAAGACCATTGATTACCGGGTCACTGACACTCAGCCAGATGTAAGACGCGGTAATTGTCCCGCTGAGCAGTCCAGTGATGCCAACAGGATTGTAGCGACGGATCTTCGTGGTGCGGTATTCAATCGGTCCCGTGACAATCTTCAGCAGGCCGCGGACCACGGTGATATCCGCGACAACACAGGCAGCCCAGGACAGCAAAAATATGCCCGTCCATTGCAGGAAAACATAGAGGTTGCCCAATACGTTGAACCACATGAGCGCAATGCAAGCCACCGTCACCGCCAGAATCCAGAAGCGACGCCCCAGTTTGGGCGCCCCGACAATCTCAGAGCCTGAGGCAAAAGCGACTGAACTTACATGGATGTTGGTCAGGTTCACGCGTATCTGTGATACCCAGGCGAGCACAACACCCGGCACTAATCCCAGTAACCCGATAAAGTAAATTGAAGGGTCTGCGCTTCCGGTGATCAGGGTAAAATACATCCCCAGCGGAATCGCCCCGAAAAATAACAAGGCATAGGGTAGAACCACGCTCAACAGCGCTTTACGCTTGAACTCGTTTGCCCGTATGAATCGATTGTAATCAGCCGCCTCGAATGGGTTTATTCCGACTGTCCCCGCCATCGCCGCGAGCACCGCGACGACCCCGGTTACGCCGCCAACCGCGCCGGCTGGCATGGCAGTGAAAATATCGGAAGGCATTCCATTGTTGCGCTGCCAGGCGACCACTATCGCCCAGGCCAGGAGGGCGATATATAGAACAATCGTCCAGCTCAAGATCTTTGTCATGGAGCTTATTCCATTCCAGGCCATTGGAAGGAATATCAGCGCCACCACGACGTACCAGACTTTATCTGGCAGGTCCCAGATCTGGTCAATTGAGTGGGCTAGGATTTGTCCCTCGGTCGCCGCATAGATCACAAAGGTGCCGGCATAGATGAGCGTGGTCAGTACCGATCCGGCCGCACCGAATCCTGCGCCCCGAGTCAATAACTCGCCGGTCAAGCCTTCTTTCGCCGCCGTATGTGAAACGATGAGTGTCAGGATGATCAGCATGCAAAACGAAATGGCCAGAGCAATCCAGGTTGAGGCCGCGCCGCTTTTATTAAGGAACAGGCCGCCAATCAAGACGAAGAAGAATGCGGTGACGAAGCCGACCAGAACACTCAGCACGGCGCCGGCACTCCGCTTGGCGTGGTCGGGCACTCGGGTGCGTGCGTAATCTTCATGATGGTCTTGAGCCGAGACTTCCGAACTCTGATCCGTGCGGGATTTTACAGTAGCGTCGATGTTTGAAGAGTTTGACATTTAATGGCCTCCACTTGAATTCGGGTTAATCAAAAGTGGTACTCTGTAATTAGCATGGGGGTGTTCCCTCGCGAGCCGCCTGTGTCGTCCAGCGCTTCGTCACACCCATACATGTTTCGCCAATGTTCATAGGCCAAACCCGCTTTCAGTCCGGTCTTGCCTATATCGAACAAATAGCTTACC
Organism: Pseudomonas sp. VI4.1; assembly: GCF_002029345.1. Taxonomy (NCBI): domain Bacteria; kingdom Pseudomonadati; phylum Pseudomonadota; class Gammaproteobacteria; order Pseudomonadales; family Pseudomonadaceae; genus Pseudomonas; species Pseudomonas sp. VI4.1. The sequence continues at coordinate 36,467 of NZ_MULM01000139.1, read as the reverse complement.
CGCAGAAGAACTTCAGTCTTGGTATCATTATTGAAGCCATCTTTTCCTTTTGGTCCGGTCACGTTCAGGAAGCCTCCGAAATTGCCCGGACCTGCCGGAATGCTCCACACGCTGCCAAGCGACCAAGTCGTGTCATAGTTTACGTCGCGTCCGACAATACCATTATGGTTGGACTCTTTGTAGGCGGAGAACGACAGGTCCCATAAACCTTTCTCGATCGGTAGTGGGAAATTCAGGCCAAGACGATATTTTCTGGGGCGTGGAGCGAATGCTGTATTTTTTGAACCCAGATCTACTCTAAATAGCAGCGATGCCTTATTGAATACATCGTAGGATTTTGGATCCCAACCAAATACCGATAACGGAATCGTTCGTTGGTAGAGTCCATAGACTTCCTGGGCGCCATCATGGCTATTGGCGGCGGGGTCGCCACTGTCGGACTCGAGGACGTCGACGGTAAAGAAGTTGACCCCATATGCATCGCCATCCACATGGGTAAAGTTGTAGATGGTTTTGGTAATGCCGCGCCCGACACCCGCCTCCGAATAATGGGTTCCGTACCGAACACCGATCGAACTGTCGCTCCAGTCAGCCGAGTTCGCATGGCTTGCGGTAAAAAGTGCACAACTTATAACTGCCCAACTCGTCAATAGATTTTTTTTCATTATTGTTATCTCGATTGGAAAGCCAAACCAGCTCTACGCCGAATGGTTAACGTTCATTCCGGCCGCGTAGGCCATCAAGTAGCGGGTGCGTGGACGGGAGTTCTTCGCCAGGCGGCCTTGCGAAACTTCAATGCGTCGAGCTCTGAATGGGGTGCTGCAAGGTCGATCGTTGTTGTACTCATGGTCATGACGGCCTTAGGCAATGGATTGGAACCGGGCTGAGTAGCTTTCGAGGAAGCTCCCGCTGTGCGGGATTGCGCTCCGTAGCAAAATCTACGAGCTGCACAGAGTAGATTTTTTGATTTATACATTGTACGCACCCTATATTCGTCGGGCTGCCCATCCATTTTCACCGTTTGTTTGCCGGCGTTTTGCGGGTCGTCATCCTTGTCTTTTGCGCACTGTTGCCGAGGAGAAAGCCCGATAATTGTCACGGCTTGCGGGTGCGTTGAGCAGGCGTCCTGCACGCGCCTGCAAAATCGATACTACAGCGTGTACATCCTATTGTCTCTACGATTTTGTGTGTGTGCACACCATGTGTCGCTCTCGGGTACGTCGCGGCTTCGGGCTTTGTGTGGCCTGCCTGCCTGCGAATAGCCGGTTCAGGGGTGTTTCCGAGGGGGGTGGGGCTGAAAGATGGGGGGGTTGGTCGGGGGTAGGGGCTTTCTATTAGCGACAGGAGTTTTTTGTAATAGGGAGGGTGCTTGAGCTGGCGGGGTCTGTGGGGCAGGGTTTATTAGGGTGTACACTTTATTGTTTCTTTGGTGGATTAGGCGTTCTGCCCATTGTTGGCAGTTCGCAGTAACTGTTTTGTGATTGACAATAGATTGTGTGCATTGTATTTGTACTTGCCGCGGGAGCCTGCGTGTTGCATTGCAGCGCGACAGGTCCGAGGAAGAAACAATGAGTACAAGGTATTAGGCTGGAATCCTGGTTTTCAACGCTTGCTCAGTGCCAGCAGGCAATCTATTGATAGGAGAGCTATATGAAATCCCGTGCCGCCGTGGCTTTTGAGGCTGGTAAACCCCTGCAAATTGTAGAGCTTGACGTAGAGCCGCCGCGCGCCGGCGATGTGTTGGTGAGAATGACTCATACGGGGGTTTGTCATACTGATGCCTTTACGTTATCCGGTAGTGATCCTGAGGGGGTCTTTCCTGTTGTGCTGGGGCATGAGGGGGCTGGAATCGTAGTTGAGGTGGGTGAGGGTGTCACCAGTGTCAAGCCAGGTGATCATGTGATTCCCCTCTACACCGCCGAGTGTGGTGAGTGCCTGTTTTGCCGGTCGGGTAAAACCAACCTGTGCGTCGCCGTTCGCGCGACTCAAGGTAAGGGCGTGATGCCGGATGGCACGACTCGCTTCTCTTACAATGGCCAACCCATTTTTCATTACATGGGCTGCTCTACGTTTAGCGAGTACACCGTGGTGGCGGAGGTTTCATTGGCCAAAATCAATCCCGAGGCAAATCCTGAGCAGGTCTGTCTATTGGGGTGTGGTGTTACAACGGGATTGGGGGCGGTTAAAAACACGGCAAAGGTACAGCCTGGGGATACGGTGGCTGTCTTTGGGTTGGGTGGCATTGGTCTGGCAGTCATTCAGGGGGCGCAGCTGGCGAAAGCGGGGCGCATTATTGCGATTGACACTAATCCATCGAAGTTTGAACTGGCGCGGAGTTTTGGTGCTACGGATTGCGTCAATCCCAAGGATTATGAGCAGCCCATCCAGGAGGTGATCGTCGAGATGACGGGATGGGGGGTGGATCATTCATTTGAATGCATAGGGAATGTGAATGTCATGCGCGCAGCGCTTGAATGCTCGCATCGTGGCTGGGGGCAATCGGTAGTGATCGGGGTGGCAGGAGCGGGACAGGAAATTGCCACTCGCCCATTCCAGCTGGTCACTGGTCGGCGCTGGCTCGGCAGTGCATTTGGGGGTGTGAAGGGGCGCTCGCAATTGCCGGGTATGGTGGAAGACGCCATGGCTGGAAAAATCAAGCTGGCGCCATTTGTTACCCATACCATGCCCTTGGCTGGCATTAACCAGGCCTTCGACTTGATGCATGAGGGCAAGTCGATTCGTTCGGTCATTCACTACTGAGGTCGACAAAAAAACAGGTGCGGTGGAGTGATTGGATGATTGCTACGCCGTACCGAAAGTGGGGCACGCCAGCTGCTGAAGTGGCTGGTCTCCGAGCAGGTGATTCGCTGTCAATGGCGGGTTTTTTTGTCAATCGTCAGTGGCGATTTCCGGGTTGTAGTCGATTTCGCTGGTCAGGATTTTTCGTAAGATAAATTCAAATGCCAGGCGTTCTGCCGGATTGAGTGGCTCAAGTGTTTTGTCCAGGATTATATCCATCACCGGTAACATGGCCTCTACGTAAGACTTTCCTTGTGCAGTAAGTTCGGCAATGACTTTTCTCTTATCGCCCTCATCCTTGACCAAGGTAATGAGGTTTTGCGCTTTGAGTCGATCTACCACGCCTCGAGTAGTTGCCAGATCCATTGAGGCTAGAACACCAATTTCACTTAAGGAGATGGGGCCTTCATCCAGTAAGATGGAGAGAGTGGCTGTTTGGACCGAGGTAATTTTCGGGTCAATGCACAGGGTGCTCCATACCGCCTGGTTGCGCTGGTGAAGCCTTCGTATCAGTGTTCCAACTCGTGGAGCATGCATGGTCAGAAGTTTCCCGGAATAATAGAGTGGAGTACTGGGTAGTCTATAGTGCTCAAATTGAATTTTCAATAAAGCCTGGCCAGGCTTGATGCCTCTTGATCCGGGCGCGCTCGTGGTAGGGCTACTTGCGGTTGGCTGTGTGCTCGATTCCGGCGAAGGGCATCTGTTTTATCGGCGCTCGGCTGTCAGATGTGTGTGAAGTGAAGGGGGGGGAGTGCTGGTAAAAACAGCCCAAATAGTCCGATAACCCGAGTTAGCAAAATCTATTTGGGCTGAAGGGTCGTTGCTCGATGGCTTGAGTTAACGACGCGGTATCATGAATATTGAGATTCCGGCATCTTTACCACGAGACCCTCTAATTCCGGTCCGGCTGTGAGTCGGCAAGAAAGGCGTGAGTTGGTCTGTACGCCCGAAGCGAAATCAAGCATGTCCCGCTCTATATTTTCCATGGGTGGCAACTTATCCATCCATTGCTCGTCTACGTAGATATGGCAGGTCGCGCAGGCGCAGGCGCCGCCGCATTCGGCAACGATGCCGGGTATATTATTGTTGATAGCTGCTTTCATGACGCTTACGCCATCTTTTACTTCAACGGTATGTGGGGTCCCGTTGAATTCTATATAGGTTATGGTCGCCATTCTATTTCTCACTTCTTGACGTATGAAATCAGGAGTTAAAAGCTTCAGCGGTGGGGCGTTGCTCATTTCTCAGTGCGTCTTTGTCAACGAACTGGCCCGTTGAGATCGCGCGTTTGGAAATGAGAAAATCTTTTGCGCTGTTGATGGTCTCTGCCGCCTTCAACTTGCCATCCTTTACATGGAATACCGACATCCCGATACCGTCGAGAGCCTTTCGAACGATTACCTCGGAATCAGCAGGACGAAGCCCTACCATCTGCAGTTTCAGTTCGTACTGATCAGACCAGAACCAGGGGGCTTCATCTTTGGGCAGTGGTTTTTCTGTCAGGGTGGCTGCAACCTTTCTGGCTTGCTCAAGTGCATTGCCGACGCTTTCCAGGCGCGGCAGCAATTGGCCGTCGGGAAGTCGGGTGCGAGTGACATCCCCAATCGCGAAAATGGCAGGATCAGACGTTTGCGCGTTCAGGTCGACGATGATGCCCTGGTCGCACTCCAGGCCCGACTCTCTTGCAATGTCATCATTGGGGGTCGCGCCTATTCCGATCAACAGCAGATCGCAGTCAACTCGAGTGCCGTCCTCCAGTACGACCGAGGCGATATGTTGTCCCCTGTACTCCAGTCGCTCGACACGTTGTTCAACCAGTATGCGTACGCCCGCTGCTTGGTGGGCGTGAGTGATGGCGTCCGATATGGCTTGGGAGGCGACACGGTTGAGGATGCGCGATTCGCGTTCGATGACGGTTACCTCGGCGCCCAGATGGCTGGCGGTGGCGGCGACTTCCAGGCCAATGAATCCGCCTCCGAGGATGGCAACCCGGGGTTTCTCCCGGGCAAGCAGGGTCTTGAGTGACAGGGCGTCGCTCATGTTACGAAGATAGACAATACCGTTGGCGAATTCAGTTTCCAGCTTGCGCGCCTTGGCCCCGGTGGCGATCACCAAGTGGTCGTATTCAAGGGTTCGTCCGCTTTCGAGGATCACGACCCGTCGTGCTCGATCAATTTGCCGCGCACTATCGTCCAGGAGGCAGCTGATCAGGTTTTCTGTGTAGTAGGTATCTGGCCTCAGTGCGAGATCTTCGGCGTCGACGGTACCTTTCAGCCAGGCTTTCGAGAGTGGAGGCCGTTGATAGGGGGAGCGCCCCTCATCACCAATCAGGGTGATTTGGCCTTCATAGCCCAATTGCCTGAGTTGGTGGGCTACCGTGCCGCCAGAGTGACCGGCGCCAATGATGACTGTGTGTGATGGTGTTTTCATTTTTCATGTGCGCCGCTATTGATTTTGGCTGATGGGGCTGGTGGTCAGGCCAGCAGTCCCGCCTTGTACAGTGCTTGCGTCTCTTGCCATGCGCGTCGGATAAACCTGGCAGCCTCGATATTTTGCTCGAAGAGGTTGTACTTAGCGGCCGCGCCATAGTCGGGCAGGTTGATCATTTCCGTCGTGATGTATTCAAGCGGACTGTCGGGGTGTGTTATGTGGTATCGGAGGGCTTTGCGAATGGCCTCTTTCGATGGCTCTGTCAGGAAGGCATTCCATTCGGAATGCCACTCGCCAATAGCGGGCCTTGTTATGGGGTACTGAATGCCCCTGGCAAATTCACCCGACTCATTTTGGTACCACAGGTTTTTCGGCTGGTTCGGGGCGACGACGCGTAATTGCGTCCATTTGACAATGTTCAGGTCAAGCCACTGCTCGCACAGGCTCCCGGCTTCAAACGGGTCGAGCTTCATTTCAAGGCTTTCTACTTCGCGCCGCACGCCCGAAATGTCAAGTTCTTGCGGATTGTTTATTTTGAAAATGACGTGGCTGTAGTCGAGGGTGAAATTGAAGGGCACGCCTTGTTCCCTGAGCTTGAGTGCGATGGGCTCAATGCGGCGGAAGTCTTCAGTCCACATGTTGACGTGCAATTCGAAGCTGGGCTCGACGCCCAGGCCATGGCCGAATTCATAGGCGCGAATGTAATGGTCAATGATCTGGCTGTCCGTGAGGGTGAGCCCTTGGTTGTCGTGGGTGAAGGTCATGATGTTGTGGACTTTCGAACCCACTTCGCTACAGATTTTTAAATTGTCGAGCAGCGCTGCGTCATCCGCCTCATCCCCCAGCGTGTAGAACCAGCTGCTGGTCAAGACCGGTAGTTGGAAATCATCGATGGCTTGCAGGTATTCACCCAGGTTACTGCGCAAGGGCAGGCGGTCAAAATAGTCAAACACGCCGGCCTCTTTGACCAGGCGAAACTGCTCGCGAATGGACAGCTCTTCTTGCTTTACCGGGTGGTCAAGGGATGAAAGTTGAACGCCGCGTCCATTGCATCCAATCGAGAATGTTTTTTCCTTGCTCATTGGGTGATCGCCTCCGCCTGAATCATGCGGTCAACCATGCGGCGCATGCGTTGTGGTGCGGCATCAATGGCGATACGGACGGGGCGGCGTCCTGGGTAGCGCTGTTCGTTTTCGTCAATGGCTTCAAGGATCGCCTTGTCCTCGGCGAAGGCTACCCGGAAGTCGTCAGACAGCTCTTTGTTTTGCGCGTCAGTGGCCTGGAAGTTTTTGACATGCAGCCAGTGGTCGACCGAGGTGTGTGCATCGACGGGGCGGATGAAGTGGCAGGCAAACATGCGAATGCAATTGTCGAGTTTGCCTTCCGGGGCACCCGTGCCTGTGTCGGCGCTGCCAAAATCGATAATGGCAAGGCTCGGTGCGTAATAGTGATAGTAGTGCCAGCGGTCTACGTTGCCTTTAAAGCTGCCATGCTTGGCAAACACCGGAATTGCAGGTGCATCGAGAATCCAGCGCCATGTCAAAACTTTACGTTCTTCCTCCTCGAAGTAAACGGGGATGTTTTCTCCTGAGGCGTTACCCAGGGTGCTGAGGTGGACAAAGTTGACGTGAGCCGGGTCGCAGAGGTTGTCGGCAAGGTTCAGGTAGTCGGCTTTGATGAGCAGTGCGTCTCCTTCGACAGCGCTCCACTCGGGCGAATGATATTCGGGCAGATCAAATACTTTCGAGGTGTCTGCGAGTTCCGGATCGCCCATCCATACCCAAAGCATCCCCATGTTTTCGTGGGCTGGAAATGTTCTCACAAGGGCGGTGCTGGGGATGTTGTCCTGGCCGGGAACCCGGACGCATTTGCCGGAACAGTCAAAGGTCATGCCGTGATAGCCACACTCGACCGTGTCACCCTTCAGTTTTCCGGCAGACAGCGGCAATAAGCGATGAGGGCACGCATCCTCGAGGACTGCAACGCTGCCATCGATCTTCCGGTAGGCGACTAACTTTTGCTCGATCAAGGTATAGGAAGCCAGTTCTCGACCGACATTTCGAGACCAGGTCAAAGGGTACCAAGTGTTAAGGACGTATTTTCTCATTGTTATCTCCTATGTCGTCATTTTGCTATCGGTGGCGGTGATGTATCCGGCTGGCCATGCGTCGAGTCGCTTCAGGGTGCCTGCCAGCGCCCAAGGTAACGGTTTGTGCATATACTATGTGTACAAGCAAAACCTGTGCCTGTGGCGGTCGTCTATCTGACCTATATAGGCATTAAATAGGCATTATTTTTCTAGCGTCTATCATGTTCTGGTTATTTAAAGGGTGTGTACCTATTAGTTCCTGGCTCGTGAGGGGTGGCTGCAGCCCCCGTATTTGCTGTGCCTTGCCGCTATGATCGGCGGCCTCGTGAGCTGGCAAGCGATCCCTATCGATTCGTGCAGTGTTTTTGCTTGTTCCCTGTGTGGTTTGGTAACGGCCTTGAGATTCTCTTGCGCAAGTTCCGGGAGCGTCCCTGCTCGGTGATTTGCGTGTTTTATAGGCTGTCGAGGTAGGTCAGTACTTCCTGCTTGCTGACCACGTCGCCGTATTTGCTGTCGATGTCGAAGAGGTTGGCTTCATGAGGGACTTCGTGGCGGTCGCCCACGCACTGGCGCACGACGATGGTCGAAAGCGTGTTGTACCGCGTCCACTGCAGTGGCGCGGATGCAGCCGCTGGTCGAACAGCCGGCCAGGATCAGGGTGTCGATTCCCTGCGCCTGGAGCATGGGGGCCAGTGAGGTGCCGAAGAACGAACTGGCGTATTGCTTGCTCAACACTACCTCTTCATCCAGTGGCGTTACCTGGGGGCAGAACGCCGCCAGGGGATTGCCCTCGACCATGTCCTTCATCACGGGCGCCTTTTTCACCCACATGCCGCCGTTGGCGAAATGGCCGGGGTGGTAGCGGATGTTGGTATGGATCACCGGGATGCCGGCGGCCCGTGCCGCGGCCAGCAACGCCTCGCTCTCTGCCACGGCACTGACCACCCCGGGTGCATACAGGGGGGCGCCCGGGGTGGTGTAGCCTTGCATGAAATCGACCATCAGCAGGGCGGGTCGCTGGCCGAAACCGATGCGATTGCCCCACACGCCCTGGTAGTTGTCTTGTGCACTGGACATGGGTAAGCCCTCAGTAAGCGCCGGACAACAAGGCGCCAGCGCCGGGCACGATAGGCTCCAGGTTCAGGGCCTTGAGCATGGCGTAGGTGGTGGCGATGGCGGCAGTGAGCACTGGTTTGCCGGTTTGCGCTTCCACAGTGGCAACGGCGCTTAGGGACGGCATCTGCACGCAGGCGGATAGCACGATCACGTCCACGCCCTCCAGGTCCAGGCTTGCAACGATGCCGGGAAGGTTCGCCGGATCATGGCGGGCCACGGCAAGGTTGTCGGGGATTTCCAGGGCGTGCCAGACCTTCACTTCGATGCCTTCGTGCTGGATGTAGTCCACCACCAGTTCGGTCAGGGGTTTCATGTAGGGTGCTACCAGGGCGATGCGCCTGGCGCCCAGCACCTTGAGGCCGTCGACCAGGGCGCCGGCGCTGGTGATGACGCTGGCTTCGGATTCGTTGTCGCGGCACCACCTGGCCCAGGCGCGCCTGGGATTCACGGTGGTAGCCGCGTCCCATCGACATGATAGCCACCAGGCAGGCATAGCCCAGTACATCAACCCGGGCGTCGGACAGCTCGAGGGCGCAACGGTCGGACTGGGCGTCCATGGCGGCCAGCTCTTCTTTCTTCACATGCTTCATGCGCATGCGCGCGGAGTGGTAGGTGAAGCGTTCAGGGCGGATCAACTGGCGCGCGCCGAGCATCGCCGGGATTTCGGTTTCCATCGTGGTGTTGGAGCTCGGCACGATCTGGCCAATGCGATAGAGGGTGTTCATGTGAGTCTCCGGATCAGCTGAATGAATGGCCAAGGAAGTTACCCAAGCCGGCAAAGAAGCCGTCGAAATCGTCCCAGGGGATCATATGGCCTGCGTTTTTGGCGTGGCTTACCTGAAGGGTGGGCAGCAGCGCGCGAATTTCGGCCTCGTCTTCGGGCAGGATCACGCCGCCCTTGCCGGCGACCAGCAGCAGGACGGGCGGCTTGACCTTGGGGAAGTCTGCGTGAATATCCACGCTGTGGAATTCCTCGTAGGCCTGGCGAATGGCCGGCTCGTAGCAGGTATGCAGCCACTCGGCGCGCAGGGCTCGCTGTTCCTGGGTCCAGCTGGGGCAGTAGGTCTGCATGTCGTCGGCGTTCATGCCCGATAGGGATTGGCGGATCGAGTCCACATACCAGGGCAGCTTGCCAGGGTATTCGCGGCGGCCTGGGCCGGACACGGGTGGGTCGATCAGCACCAGGCGCTTGATGGCGGCCTGCGGATGACGGGTGGCCGCGCGCAGGATGAAGCGCGCGCCCATCGAGTGGCCCATCAGGTGGTAGGCGCTCAGGTCCAGTGCCTGTGCAAAGGCGATCACGTCATCGGCGCAGGTGTTGGTGTCGTATGCCTGCTCAGGACCGCTGGACGACAGGCCGCGGCCGCGCACGTCGAGCACGTAAGTGTCGAAGTGCTCGCCCAGGCGCTCGGCGACGAATCCCCAGGTGATGGCAGGGCTGGTGATGCCCGGGATCAGCACCAGTGGCTGGCCCTTGCCGCCGTAGCGCAGGTAGTGCTGACGAATGCCGTTGGCCTGGACGTTGGCGCCGTAGAGGAAGGTGCTCATGCTGCTGATTCCGACTTCAGCGGGTGCGAGTAAACGTCATAGCCAAACACCCAGGCCGGATCTTCCTGGGCGCGCAGCCAGGTGTTGGCATTGGACGTCGCCTGAACCCTGGATGCCCGGTCCTTGCGGTTGGCTTCGTACAGTTTGAATGCGGTCTTGTAGTCGCCCAGGCCAGTTTCCTGCAGGCAGCGTGCAAGCATGGCGCCGTCTTCGATGGCCATGGCCGCGCCTTGAGCCATGTGCGGTTTCATCGGGTGGCAGGCGTCGCCCAGCAATACCATGCGGCCTTTGCTCCACAACGGCAGTGGTTGGCGATTGAGCAGGGGCCATTTGGTGATGGCGTCGGCGTTTTCGATCAGAGCCTGCACGGAGGGGTGGTAGCCCTTGAAGGCGTCGAACATTTCAGCCTTGGAGCTGGGAATGAAGCTGGCGTTGCCGCCTTCCCACTCTGCCTGGGGCACGCCGCTGACGAAGTAGTACTCATCGCGTTTGCCGGTGGTGTAGTAGACCATCAGGTGACGGTCGCCCGACCACCACTTCACGCAGTCTTCGAAGTTGAAGTCGTATTTGGCCAGGTTGCTGGCTTTGATCAGGGCGCGGTGGCCGACCCAGCCGCTATAGGTCGGCGCTTCTGCGCCCAGCAGGTGTTCGCGGACCCGTGAGTTGATGCCGTCGGCACCGATGACGATATCGGCCAGGGCGTGGGTGCCGTCGGCAAATTGCAGGCGCACCTCATTGTCGGTTTCCTCGATGGCGGCCAGGTGTTTACCGAAATGCAGGCTGCCGGGCTTGATCGTGGACATCTGCAGGGCGTGCAGGTCGCCGCGGTGCACCGTGATGTAGGCGGCGTCGTATTCCTTGCGGGCGAATTCACCCAGTGGGATGCGCGACAGGTACTCGCCGCTGGCGTCGCGGCTGAACCAGAACTCGGGGTGTGAGCCCATGGCTTCGAGCTGCTTTTCGATGCCCATGCGCCGGAAGATCTTCATCACGTTGGGGCCCATGTGGATGCCGGCACCCAGTCGTGAGAAGGCGCGTGCCTGTTCGTATACGTTCACCTCGAAACCAGCCTGCTGAAGTGAAGTGGCAGTGGCTGCGCCGCCCAGGCCGCGCCGATGATAGCGATGCGTTTTGTTGCGGGCATAAGGCTCATCTCCTCGAAAGCCGATCTCCAGGGGTGGGATCGGAATGCATTTACAGTGTATGCATCCTTTTTTTGTTTTGTGAAGGCTTTTCAGGAAAAATTGGATTCCAGCCTTTTGATTGGCTATTTAGAGGTCTTTATCAGTGCGGTGTCGGTTGTTTTGCCGGTGGTTTCCGCCATTTCGAATAGCTTGTGCCATTGAATAAATTGATCCATATTGAGCAATAAGAGATGTGTACATCATAAATTGGTGCCGGCGGTGAAACGGCTAGCACTGTTTGGTGCGTTTATTTCCACAACAGGAGAGGCGAGATGGCTGTCAGTGATGGAGAGTTGGTCCAAATGTTCGAGCACGTGCTGAAACTCTCGCGGGTGGACGCCACCCAGAGTGTCGCCGTGCTTAAAAGTCACTATTCCAACCCGCGCACCGTGCGGGCGGCGACCGAGGCGGCGCAGCGCCTGGGGGCCAAGGTCTATGCGGTGGAGCTACCGTCGTTCAATGCGCCGGTGGCCATGGGTAACGACATGACGGCCTATTGCGGCGACACGGCGTTGACCGGCAACCTGGCCGCCCAGCGGGCGCTGGAGGCGGCAGACCTGGTGATCGATACCATGATGCTGCTCCACTCTCCGGAGCAGGAGCAGATCCTGAAAACCGGCACGCGGATCCTGCTGGCGGTGGAGCCACCGGAAGTGCTGGTGCGCATGCTGCCCAGCGAGGCGGACAAGGCCCGAGTACTGGCCGCCGAGCAGATGCTCAAGGCCGCTCGGTCGATGACCGTGCGCTCCGGGGCGGGCAGTGATTTCCGCGCACCGCTGGGCCAGTACCCGGCAGTGACCGAGTATGGTTTTGCCGACGAACCGGGGCGCTGGGACCACTGGCCCAGCGGTTTCCTGTTCACCTGGCCCAACGAAGACAGTGCTGAAGGTGTGCTGGTGCTGGATGTCGGTGACATCGTGCTGCCGTTCAAGAACTACTGCCGCGAACGCATCACCCTGGAGATCGAGAAGGGCTTCATAACCGGCATCCATGGTGGTTTCGAGGCGCAGTACTTGCGCGAATACATGGCCTACTTCAAAGATCCAGAGGTGTATGGCATCTCCCATATCGGCTGGGGCCTGCAGCCGCGCGCGCAATGGACGGCCATGGGTCTGCACGACAAGAACGACGGCATGTGCATGGATGCCCGGGCGTTCTATGGCAACTTCCTGTTCTCGACCGGCCCCAACACCGAGGTGGGTGGCAAGCGTAAAACCCCGTGCCACCTGGATATCCCGCTGCGCAATTGCGATATCTACCTGGACGACCAGGCCGTGGTGCTGCTGGGCGACGTAGTCGCTCCGGCAGCCTCCCTGGTCCGCTGACGGCGGCTGCACCCGGGCCGCTGCGCGGTGGGGCCCGGGTTGCGCTGCGAGCAGATACTCCGCAAGCGATCACCCAAGACACCCGTTCAATCGCCTTGCACACCCCGAGTGCGCCTTGCAGGTAAGGCAGGTTGGCGATCACCAGCGAGTTACCCAGGTCACCGGTCAACGCGACCAGCAACCCCACCAGTCCGTAGGCGAACCGCTTGGCATTGGGGTGCCGCCGCGTCGAGGGCGAACCGGGCAAGCTGGGCCGTCCGTGGGGTTGCCAGTCGCGCGGACCGTAGTGATCCATTTAACAGCCTGGTGAGAGACGAAACCTCTGGACTGCCAGTAGTCCTGAGGACGCTTCAGGCCTTCAAGATTTTTTGGCCAGCTGCCCTGGATAGTTCAGCACAAACTGGACATGCGCCTTCACCCCTGTTGCCAGGGTCGCATCGTCCGCGGTGAAGTAGGGGCTGTGATTGTTCGGGACCTTTTGCATGTCCTGGTCTGCAGGCGTTGCCCCAAGGAACACGAACAGCCCCGGCACTTTCTCTGCGTAGAAGGAAAAGTCCTCGCTCGGCGACAGCGATGATTCCAGCCGCTCGACCTTGCCCGGCGCAGCCAGCTCCAGCGCGGGCACCATGGCTTCGGTCAGCGCAGGGTTATTGATGGTGACCGGGGCAATGTTCACCAGCAGCAGGTTGGCCTGGGTCTCATAGGCGCTGGAGATGCCGTTCACCAGCGGCGGCATCTTCTGCAAGATGGTGTTGCGAATCGAGGCGTTATTGGTGCGGATGGTGCCAGTGAGTTCGACCGTCTCGGGAATGATATTGCTCGCCGAGCCGGCATTGATCGTGCCGACACTGATGACGCCCATGCCCTTGGTCATGTCTATCCGTCGACTGATCAGGGTCTGCAGGCCACCGATGATGTTCTCGCCGGCGATTATCGGGTCCACGCCGCTCCACGGCGCGGAGCCATGGGTCTGCTGGCCTTTGAGGGTGATGCGGAAGGCGTCGTTGCTGTTGAGTACAGTCCCGGATTTGTAATACAGGTGGCCGGTCGGGTAACCGGCCATGACATGCACTCCGAATATGGCTTCGACTTTCGGCGAGTCCAGTGCCCCGTCGCGAATCATCGCCTGCGCGCCGATCACCGCGTCTGCCTGGAACTCATCCACGTCGGCGGCGCCTTCTTCAGCCGGCTGGAACAGAAAAACCACGGTTCCGGCGACCTCGTCGCGATGCTCCGCAAGCACCTTGGCCGCGCCCAGCAGCATCGCGGTCCTGCTGGTCGTGCCCACAGGCATGCATGACCGGCACCGTTTGCCCCGGCGCACGCCGTTGCCGTGCTGGCGAACGGCAAGCCGGTCATTTCCTTGACGGGGAGGGCATCCATGTCGGCACGCAAGGCCACCACCGGGCCGGGTTTACCGCCCTTGAGCACGCCAACCACGCCCGTCTTGCCGATGTGGGTGCGCACCTCCAGCCCCAGTGCCTTGAGCTGCTGCGCCACCAGTTCCGCGGTTTTCACCTCCATATTTCCCAGTTCGGGGTTCTGGTGGATGGTGTGGCGCAGTTCGATGACGTGCTGATTGACTGAGGCGACGGCGGGGTCGACCCAACTGAAATCGGAGGCTTGGCAGAGGGCTGCCGAAAAGGTGCTTAAGAGAGCAATGCCGAAAGGTAGTGGGGATATACGCATGATGAGTTTCCGCTGAGGCTTGATGGTTGCTCGGAAGGGGGAGCGTCGCGCAGGGTAGGACGGGGTGGGGATGCCAATAAACTGAGGTGGGCGGACATCGCACGGCTGATTTTGACTATGCGGTATAGGTATAGTTGTGGTGTGCGTCAGTTTCCACTCTGCCGTTTATATCGTCTAATATCGAGAAAGTATTATTTGATACTTAAAAGGTATTGTGTGCTCGGGGTTCTATTGACCGGTCACTGAGCTCCCGCGGCAGTAAGCCACGGGATAATGGGCACTCGCCAATTGACCGTTTCGCCGGTGGCACCGACGCAGCTGCGAGCAGAGGTTTTCTGCAGAAAGCGGGTCTGCGTCAAACCAGGACCCGCTTGTTCTGCGCCAGGTTTCAGCTTTTCACCAAAGGCTGTCGAGGATGTGGGCTTGGAAATGCCCGTTCATAAGCCCGGCATACGCGCAGCACCTGATCATCGGCAAAGCGCGCACCGACCACTTGCAAGCCGACGGGCAACCCGTCCTGTACGAAGCCGCACGGCACTGACGCTGCCGGCTGCTGGGTCAGATTGAAGGGGTAGCTGAAAGGCGTCCACTCCATCCATTCGCCCAGGCCAGAGTCCGGTGGAATGTTGTGCCCGGCGGCGAAGGCGGTGATCGGCAGCATCGGTGACACCAGCAGGTCGTAGCGACAGTGGAACTCAGCCATATGCGCCACCAGCGCCGCGCGGGCTTCCAGGGCCAGGGTGTAGTCGTGCAGGCTGATGCATTCGCCCTGTTCGGCAATACGCAGCAGGCCCGGGTCGAGTTGTGCGCGTTGCGCCGGGCTCAGTTGTCCGGCCAGTCGTGCGGCCCCGGCGAACCACAGGGTGTTGAACAGTTCCAGCGGATCGCTGAAACCCGGGTCGACCTGTTCGACGTGGGCACCCAGTTGCGCCAGGCGCTCCACTGCCTGGGCCACCACCCGGGCCACCTGCGGATCGACCTTCACGTAACCGAAGTCCGGGCTGTAGGCGATGCGCAGGCCTCTGAGATCAGTGCTTTCAGTTAGCCAGGGCGTGCTGCGTGGTGCTCCGGCCAAGCCGTCCCGGCTATCCGGTCGAGCGACGGTTTGCAGCATCAGTACCGCGTCGTCGACGGTGCGGGTCATCGGCCCCAGGTGCGAGAGCAGGGTCATGGCGCTGGCCGGCCACTGGGGTACGTAACCGAAGGTCGGCTTGATCCCGAAGGTACCGGTGAAGGCGCAGGGGATGCGGATCGAACCGCCGGCATCGCTGCCCTGGAGCAGCACTCCGAGGTTCAGCGAAGCAGCCGCGGCCGCACCACCGGAGGAACCGCCGGCGGTCATGCGCGTGTCCCAGGGGTTACGGGTGATGCCGTACAGCGGGTTGTCGGTCACGCCTTTCCAGCCGAATTCCGGGGTGGTGGTCTTGCCCAGCAGTACCGCGCCGGCGTTGCGCATAAAGGCCGAGAAGGGCGCATCGACTTCCCAGGGGCCGGTGCCAGAAGTGGTTTTCGAACCCTTGCGCGTGGGCATGCCACGGGTCAGGGTCAGGTCCTTGATCGACGCCGGCACACCGTCCAGTGCACCGCACGGCTGGCCCTTGAACCAGCGCTGTTCGGAGGCCCGCGCCGCGTCCAGCGCACCTTGCGGATCGACATGGCAATAGGCGTTGACCTGCGGATTGAAGCGCTCGATCCGCGCCAGCACATCCTCGGTCACCTCCACCGGCGACAGGCGCTTGTCGCGGTACTGGGCCAGTAGCTCGACGCCACTCATCTCGGCGATTTCGCTGTGTTGCTTCATGCCGCAGGCCCTCCTTGTCCTTGCGCCGCGTTGACCATGGCCCGCAACAATACGGCACAACCGTCGGCAAGGTCCTGGGGCGCGGCGTTTTCGATTTCGTTGTGGCTGATGCCACCCTCGCAGGGTACGAAGATCATCCCGGCCGGGCCCAGTTCGGCAACGAAGATCGCGTCGTGTCCGGCGCCGCTGACGATGTCCATGTGGCTCAGCCCCAACTGCTCGGCACCCTGGCGCACTGCAGCGACACAGGCGGGGTCAAAGTCCAGCGGCGGGAAGTCGGCGGTAGGGGTCAGCGCGAAGCACAAACCGTGCTGCTGGCAGGTGTCTTCGATCACCTGGCGCACCTCATCGACCATGGCTTGCAACTTGTCGGCATGCAAGTGGCGCAGATCGATGGTCATCTGCACCTGACCGGGGATCACATTGCGCGAGCCGGGGTGCAGGCTCAGGCAACCGACGGTACCGCAAGCATGGGGTTGTTGCGCATGGGCGATACGGTTGACCGCGCTGACCACTTGCGCGGCGCCGACCAGGGCATCCTTGCGCAGGTGCATCGGCGTCGGCCCGGCATGGGCCTCCACCCCGGTCAGGGTCAGGTCGAACCACTTCTGCCCAAGGCAACCCATGACGACACCGATGGTGGTCTCACGGTCTTCCAGAACCGGGCCCTGTTCAATGTGTGCCTCGAAATAGGCACCCACCGGATGGCCGAGCACCGCCCGCGAACCGGCATAGCCGATGCGCTGCAACTCGCTGCCCACCGACAGTCCCTGTTCGTCCTGCTTGCACAGGGTGTCCTCGAGATCGAATTTACCGGCAAACACCCCCGAGCCCATCATGCATGGCGGGAAACGTGAGCCTTCTTCGTTGGTCCAGACCACCACCTCGATTGGCGCCTCAGTCTGCACGCCGAGGTCATTGAGGGTACGGATCACTTCCAGCCCGGCCATCACCCCGTAGCAGCCGTCGAACTTGCCGCCGGTGGGCTGGGTGTCGATATGGCTACCGGTCATCACGGGCGCGCGCTCGGGGTTTCGTCCGGCACGGCGGGCGAAAATATTGCCGATGCCGTCGATGCTGACGGTGCAACCGGCTTCTTCGCACCAGCGCACGAACAGGTCACGGGCCTGCCGGTCCAGGTCGGTCAGGGCCAGGCGACAAACACCGCCCTTGGCGGTGGCACCCAGCTGCGCAAGGTCCATCAGCGATTGCCAGAGACGTTCGCGGTTGATCAGCGGCGAGCTGTTTTGCAACTGGGGTGCAGACACTATCGGGTGGTTCATTTCATCTCTCCCGTCAGGCGCTCAGGGCCAGGTAGCGGTTCTTGATGGTCGGGTCGGCGCGAAAGTCAGCGGCGCTGCCTTCGTAAACCACCCGGCCCTGTTCGAGGACGTAATGGCGGTCGGCGAGCTTGTCGCAAACCATCAGGTTCTGTTCCACCAGCAGCACCGGCAGGCCGTCGTCCTTGATCTTGCGCAGGATCTTCACCAGTTCATCGACGATCACCGGGGCCAGGCCTTCGGTGGGTTCATCGAGGATCAGCAGCTTCGGGTCATTGAGCAGGGCGCGGGCGATGGCCAGCATTTGCTGTTCGCCGCCGGACAATGCGTGGCCGGCGTTCTTGCGCCGTTCCTTGAGGCGCGGAAACATGGCGTAGACATCCTCCAGCTGCCAACGGCTGGTTTTGCGCTGGGCGATACGCAGGTTCTCCTCGACGCTGAGCAGGCGGAAGATGCCGCGGTGTTCCGGCACCAGTGCCAGCCCCTGGCGGGCGATTTCGAAGATCTTCTGGCCGACCAGCTCCTGACCGTTGAAACGGATCTGCCCCTGACGCGGGCAGATGATCCCGAGGATGCTGCGCAGGGTCGTGGTCTTGCCCGCACCGTTGCGTCCCAGCAGGGTCACCAGTTCACCGGCGTTGACCTGCAGCGAGACGCCTTCGAGGACGTGGCTCTTGTCGTAGTAGGAATGGATATTCTCGACGGTCAGCATCAGGCGGCTTCTCCCAGGTAAGCGATACGTACGCGCTCGTCGGCGCGGACGAATTCTGGTGTGCCCTCGACCAGGATCTGGCCGTGGCTCATGACGGTGATGCGTTGGCTGATCGACATGACGATGCTCATGTTGTGTTCGATCAGCAGCACGGTGTGATCGCGGCCCAGGTCGCTGATCAGTTGGGTCATGATCGGGATGTCGTCGATGCCCATGCCCGAGGTGGGCTCATCGAGCATCAGCAACTTTGGCTTGGAGCAGATCGACATGCCGACTTCCAGCACCCGCTGCTGGCCGTGGGAGAGTTCGCCGGCGAGGGTGTCGGCGCGTGTGGTCAGTTGCAGGCGTTCGAGTACCTGATCGGCCATCTCCAGGTGTTCGCGGCGGCTGTCGACATGCCGCCAGAAGTTCAGCGCCGCCAGGCCATCGCGGCCCTGGGCGGCCAGGCGCAGGTTTTCTCGCACGCTGAGGTTCTGGAACAGGCTGGTCAACTGGAACGAACGAGCCATGCCCAGGCCGACCCGGCCGTGAGCCGGTTTCTTGATGATATTTTTACCGTTGAACAGGATGGCCCCGGCGGTGGCCTGGCGCTCACCGGTCAGGCAGTGGAACAGGCTGGTCTTGCCAGCGCCGTTGGGGCCGATGATGGTGTGGATGGTGCCGGCCTGAACCTTCAGGTTGACGCCGTTGACCGCGTGGAAGGCGCCGTAGGCCAGTTCCAGGTCGCGGGTTTCCAGCAAGTACTGTGCAGGGCTGTTCATGAGAGTTTCTCCTCGGTCGGCACGACCGTTTTGCGCTGACCCTTGAGGCGTTCAACCAGACTCGAGAGTCCGCCCCACAACCCGCCGCGCATGAACACCACCACCAGGATCAGGATGATCCCCAGCAGCATCAGCCAGCGTGGCCAGAGGTCGGAAAGGAACTCGCCGAGCAGCACGATCGAACCGGCACCCAACAAGGAGCCGAACAGCGAGCCGGTGCCGCCGACGATGGTCATGATCAGGATGTTTTCCGACATCGCCAGGTCGATGTTCGACAGCGGCACGAAATGCAGGAGCATCGCGTACAGCGCCCCGGCGATCCCGGTCACTGCGCCGGACAGCATGAACACCAGGATCTTGAAATGCCGGGTGTCGTAACCGATGGCGGCGGCGCGGGTTTCGTTCTCGCGGATCGCCATCAGCGTGCTGCCGAAGGGCGAGGCAATCACCCGACGGGCGCCAATGAAGATCAGCAGGAACAGCACCGCGACAAACCCGTAGAAGTAACGAGCATCGCTCAACGACAGCAGCACCGTGTCGCCGATGCGGATTTCCGGGCGCGGCACGCTGAGCAGGCCATTGTCGCCGCCGGTCCAGTCGCTCAGGGTGTAGGCGATGAAGTAGGCCATCTGGCTGAACGCCAGGGTCAGCATCACGAAATAGATGCCGGTGCGACGAATCGCCAGGGCGCCTACCAGTAACGCCAGCACTGCGCCGGCCAGTGCGGCACCCAGCAGGGCGCTCAACAACCCCAGTTGCAGGTGGATCATCAACAACGCGGCGCAATAGGCACCCGCACCGAAGAAGATGCCCTGGCCGAATGACAACAGCCCGGTGTAGCCCAGCAGCAGGTTACAGGCCAGCGCCGCGAGGGCGAAGATCAGGATTTCTGTGGCCAGGGTCGCCGATGGCAACACCAGCGGCAGGCCGATCAGCACCGCAATCACCAACAGCAGCATGGAGCGCGACTGGGTCTTGGCAAAGGGCAGGGGATTTTTTTCGCTCATGATCATGCTCTCCCGAACAGGCCGTAGGGACGGACCAGAATGACCGCCGCCATGGCGCCGTAAATCATCAGGCTGGCGCCTTGGGGCCAGATGGTGGTCATCAGGCTTTGCACCACGCCGACCAGCAAACCGCCGACCAGCGCACCGCTGAACGAGCCCATGCCGCCGATGACCACCACCACGAACGCGACCCCGAGAATCTCCGGGCCGACAAAGGGTTGGGCGCCGCGCAAAGGCGCAAACAGCACCCCGGCGACACCCGCCAGGGCGACGCCGAGGGCGAAGGTCATGGAGAACAAGCGGAAGATGTTGGTGCCCAGCAGCGACACGGTTTCAGTGCTTTCACTGCCGGCCCGCACCAATGCGCCGAAACGCGTGCACTCCAGCAGCAGCCACAATGTCAGCCCGATCAGTCCGGAGAAGACGATCAGGAACAAGCGGTAATAGGGGTACACGAAGTCGCCGATGATCAACACGCCGCGCAGCAGTTCCGGCACCGCCACGCTCTTGCCCACCGGGCCCCAGATCAGCACGCTGGCTTCCTGGATAATCAGCGCGATGCCAAGGGTCACCAGAATCTGGAAGGTATGGGGTAAGTGGTAGATCCTCTGGATCAATAATCGCTCGATGGCCCAGGCCAGGGCGGCCACCACCAACGGCGCCAGGAGCAGTGCCAGCCAGAAGCTTCCGCTCAGGCTGACGACGGTGTAGCAGATGTAGGCGCCGAGCACGAAAAACGCGCCGTGGGCGAAGTTGACGAAGTTCAGCAGGCCGAAAATGATCGTCAGGCCGACCGCGATCAGGAAGTAGATCATCCCCAGGCCAAGGCCATTGAGGATCTGGAACAGGTAAAGATTGAGCATGCAGGTACCCTCTGCAGGAGGCCGGTCGACTAAGGCGTCACCCGGCCCGCTGCCTGTGGCAAGCGGTAGAAAGTTTCTCGAGTCAGCCCAGGACGCAGCCGGTCGCGTCTGTCGGCGGGAACGAGCGGCCGGAGCTGACGACCTGCGCGAGGTCATCCTTGTCGCGCATGTCGGCGGCGGCCTTGCCCACCAGCAGGTAGTAATCCTTGATCACCTGGTGATCGCCGGCGCGGATCGATTCCTGACCGGTCGGCCCTTCGTAACTCAAACCCTGCATGGCCTTGGCCACGGTAGGGCCGTCGAAGCTGCCGGTGGCGATGATGCTCTCGAGCATGATCCGGGTGCCGATGTAATCGGCCGCCAGCGGGTAGGTGGGATTGATCCCGTATTTGGCCTGGGTGATCTTCACCAGCTCGCGGTTGAGCGGGGTATCGACCTGGTGCCAATACTGCGCGCCGAGGTAGACGCCTTCGAGTACGTCACTGCCCAGCTCCTGGAACTGGTCGAGCCCGGCGGACCACACCAGCAGCACTTTCATGCGCTCCTTGATGCCGAAGTTGACCGCTTGGCGCAGGGCGTTGGAGGACTGGCTGCCAAAGTTGAGCAGCACCAGCACGTCAGGCTGCGCGGCGATGGCGTTGGTCAGGTAGCCGGAGAATTCCTGCTCCTGCAACGAGTGATAGCTGTTACCGATGTGTTCGATGCCATGTTCGGCGCACACCTGTTTCGCGCCGGCGAGCAGCGCTTCGCCGAACACGTATTGTGGGGTGATGGTGTACCAGCGCTTGGCGTTGGGCAGCAGCTTGATCAGCGGCAGCATGGTTTCGCGAATGGCACCGTAGGTCGGCACCGACCAGCGAAAGGTCGAGGCGTTGCAGTCCTTGCCGGTGACCTCATCGGCCCCCACCGGCGTCATGAACACACCACCCACCTTGCCCACTTCCTTGGCCACCGCCAATGCTGAAGACGATAGGGTACAACCCTGGAAGAATCGCGCGCCATCCTGGGCGATCGCCTCCTGGACTTTGCGCACGGCCTTGCCGGCGTTGCCTTCAGTGTCGATTACCTTGTAGTTCAGCGGCCTGCCAAGCAAGGTCGGATGTTGCTCCACCGCCAGGCGCGAGCCCATGTCGGCGAATTTGCCGTAACTGGCGAAGGCGCCGGACATCGATTTAAGCCCATAAAAGGTAAAAGGCTCGGCGGCAAACGCATGACGCACACCCAACGGAAGGCTGAGGGCTCCGGCTACGGTCAGACTGGCTTTCAACAACGTACGACGCTGCATGGGGTAACTCCCTGGTTTAATTATTGGCAGGAGTGGCAATGACAAAACGGCGCATCACGGCCTGTGGGCAGGCCTTTTATTGGAGGTCGGAGCGGACTTCAGTGGGTGTGATCGAACTCCAGTAAAAAGTGGCGGGTGACTTCCCCTTCGAGGGCACTCATGTGGTGCTCGGCATCGCACATGTGTTCATGCATCAATTGCCGCACGCTGCTTTCGTCCTCGGCTTGCAAGGCGTTCAGCAGGCGTTTGTGGTAGTCGAGGTTGGCGGCGTCGAACTGCTTGCGTTTGGGTTTGTAGGCTTTCTTCAACACCACCAGGTCGCGCAGCAGGTCGTTGAGAAATTGCGCCATGAACGCCAGCAGGGGGTTGGGACAGGCGCGGGCCAGCAGGTTGTGGAACTCCAGTTCCGCCAGGCGCTGTTCGCGCTGGCCGGCTTCGCTGTCTTCCGGTGCGCTGCAGAAATCCACGTTGTCTTGCAGGGCTTTGAAGTCAGCCGCGCTGAGGCGGCCGATCACCGACACCGCCAGTTCGACCTCGATGACCTTGCGCAGTTGGTACACCTGCTCGCCGTCCAGGTGCTGGAAGTGCAGGTAGTTGCGCAAGGCGCGACTGGCCGGTTCGGTGCCGGCTTCATTCAGGTACGCGCCGCCGCTGGGGCCGGTGCGGGTGTTGACCAGGCCTTCGACCTCAAGGGCCTTGAGCGCTTCACGCGCCGAGCCCTTGGAGCATTGGAAACTTTCCATCAGCTCGCGCTCGGTGGGCAAACGGTCGCCAGGGCGCAGCGCGTCGGTGACGATGGAGCGCTTGACCGACTCGACTATCACATCGGAAAGCTTCTGGCGTTTGCGGCGGATCGGGCGACTGAGCATGCTGTTCTATTTATCCTATTAATGCGGATAAATAGTACTTAATAGGACGTGGCTTGGTGCGTCAATCGTCTGTGGGAGGAGGTGTCGCTTTCGGTGTGTAAGGGTCGTAATTGGATAAAAGAGGTTCTGTAGGAGCGAGCTTGCTCGCGATGGACGTCAACGATAATGCGTGTTCCCTGAATTAACGCGTCGCCCTTGAGGCCATCGCGAGCAAGCTTGCTCCTACAAAAGCACAGCGCTGCTCGGCGTCACGACGGGACCTAGCAGATCAAAGAAGTGGGACCCGCCAGAACAGCGGGTCCGAAAGGCGATCAGAGTTTCGGCAACTGCCCGATGCGTCCCAGCATCTCGGTCACGATCTGCAGGTCCAGCAGGAACTGGTCGACGGTCTTGAACTCGTTATCGGTGTGGCCGGTGTACTTGAGCTCGGGCCGGGCCAGGCCGAATTGCACGCCATTGGGCAGCTCATGGACCGAGGTGGCGCCGGCCGAAGTGCCGAAGTCATGTTTCATGCCCAGGTTTTCACTGGCCACGGCCAGCAAGGCCCTGACCCATTCACCCTCGGGGTTGCGGTACATCGGCTCGGCGATCGAGTAATCGAAGGTCGGCGCAATACCGGACTTCTTGCTCCAGGCGACCAGCTTGTCGGCTATTTCAGTCTTGAGCACTTGCGGTGACTTGCCTTTCGGCACCCGCAGGTTGACCGCGAGCTTGAAGGCTTTTTCATCCATCCCGACATAAGTCAGGGAGGCCGTCAGCGGGCCCATGAAGGCATCGGAAAAGCCCACGCCCAATTTGCCGCCCAGGTAATCCAGTCCCCAGTTGTCGGCGGCGTAGCGCGCGGCGTCGGTAATGTGGTTGTGCTTGAGCGCGACTTTGCCGTCGAGGCTGTTGATCAAGTCCAGCATCCTGCCACCGGGTTGACGCCGGATTCGGGTTCGGAGGAGTGGGCGGAATCGCCGGTGACGGTCAGCCGGACGTCCTGGCCGACAACCTTGGCGGTCACCTCGAAGTCGCCGCCATTGCGCTGCGCATAATCGGCACCGGCCTTTTGCAGGCTGGCAGCCAGTGTGGCGGGCTGGTCCGTCACGAGTGTGGCGACCGAGGTCGACGGAATCTGGTTGGTGGCCATCCCGCCCGTCATTGCAGCGATTTCGGCGCCTTTACCCTCGGCGGCACGCCGGGTAAAACTGGCCATGACGGTGCCGTAGCCTTTTTCGGCGATCACCACCGGGTAGCTGCCATCGAGTGCCAGGTTGTAGTTCGGCGTCGGGTTGCGTTCGAAGTAGTAAGGGATGGCGTCGCCGGTGGTTTCCTCGGTGGTGTCTATCAGCAGCTTGAAATTCCTCGCCAGCGGCAGTTTCTCTTCCTTGATGACCTTCATGGCGTAGAGCGCCACGACGATGCCGTTCTTGTCATCCTCGGTACCCCGGCCATACATGCGGTCGCCGACCAGGGTGACCTTGAACGGATCGAGCTTGGTGCCGTCTTTGAGCACCCAGTTTTCCGGGGTCACGGGCACCACATCGGCATGCGCGTGAATGCCCACGACTTCCTCGCCACTGCCTTCGAGGGCGATTTCGTAGACGCGGTTGTCGATGTTGCGAAAGTTCAGGTTGAAGGCCTGGGCCAGACCCTTGAGTTTGTCGGCGATCCTGATGAACTCGGGGTTCTCGTGCTGGGCCACGCCGTCCACGCGGAAGGTCGGGATGGCGACCAGTTCGCGCAGGGTTTCGTTGGCCGCGTTGCCGTATTTCACCCGGGCATAAATGCCCAGCAGGCGATGGATCTCGTTCTGCTGTTCAGGGGCAAGGGTCTTGTCGCCCAGGAAGGCACTGATGGCCGCGCCGAGGTCGTCGGTCTTGGCCAGGTCGCTGTTGGCCAGATCTCCCAGGAACTGCCTGAAATCCGTAACAGTTGCGTTATCGAAGCGCTTGAGGATGGCCGCGCTCTGTTGGGGGGTGATGTTGGCGTACGCTGGCGTGGCAAACGGCGCAAGGCTGGCGAGTAGCAGGATGGCTGCGGCGAGGGGCTTGAGTGAACAATTCATTGCTGGGCATTCCTTTGCAGGCGGGTTGGAAATGTCTGATCGAAGTAACAGAACATTTCCAAAATTAACACCATTCGTCAGTCCGAAGGGCACCAAGCGCTGCTTTTTCGATTCAATCGATCAGGTACAGGCCACCCGACAATCGGCAAACTGCGCATTCTGCTCTTTCGATATGTAATAAGTGAAGGCACAATGCGCATCCTTTTTTGGCTGGCCTTGCCGGAGGCGCCTCGAAATGATCAAAACGCCGTATTACCTCATCGATAAACAGAAGCTGCTGGCGAACATGCAGAAGATCGCCTATGTGCGCGAACAGTCCGGGGCCAAGGCCCTGCTGGCGCTCAAGTGCTTCGCCACCTGGTCGGTGTTCGACCTGATGCAGCAGTACATGGACGGCACCACGTCGTCGTCGCTTTATGAACTCAAGCTTGGTCGACAGAAGTTCGCCGGCGAGACCCACGCCTACAGCGTGGCCTGGGCCGACGACGAGATCGAGGAGATGCTCGAGAACTGCGACAAGATCATCTTCAACTCCATCGGTCAGCTGCAGCGCTACACCGAAGCTTCAGCGGGCAAGGTCCGCGGCCTGCGGGTCAACCCGCAGGTGAGCAGCTCGGATTATCTGCTGGCCGACCCGGCGCGTCCGTTCAGCCGCCTGGGCGAATGGGACCCGGAAAAGATCGAGCAGGTCATCGGCCAGATCTCCGGCTTCATGTTCCACAACAACTGCGAGAACGGCGACTTCGGCCTGTTCGACCAGATGCTGTGCACCATCGAAGAACGCTTCGGTCACCTGTTGCACAAGGTCGAGTGGGTCAGCCTCGGTGGCGGCATTCACTTCACCGGTGAAGGCTATGCGCTGGACGAGTTCTGCGCGCGCCTCAAGGCTTTCTCGCAGAAATACGGCGTGCAGGTCTACCTGGAGCCGGGCGAAGCCGCCATCACCCAGAGCGCTTCGCTGGAAGTCACGGTGCTCGACACCCTGTACAACGGCAAACACCTGGCCGTCGTGGACAGCTCCATCGAAGCGCACATGCTCGATCTGCTGATCTATCGCCTGAACGCCAAGCTGGCGCCGAGCGAGGGTGAGCACACCTACATGGTATGCGGCAAATCCTGCCTGGCCGGCGACATTTTCGGCGAGTATCAATTCGATCGGCCGCTGGCCATCGGCGATCGGCTGTCGTTCGTCGACGCAGCGGGTTACACCATGGTCAAGAAGAACTGGTTCAATGGCTTGAAAATGCCGTCCATCGTAGTGAAACAACTCGACGGTAGTATCGAGGTTGTTCGCGAATTTGGTTACAACGACTACATGTCCAGCCTTTCGTAAGCTGGCGCAGAGGAGAGTTAGATAAATTGAAGAAGAACGTACTTATCATTGGTGCAGGAGGTGTCGCCAAGGTGGTGGCCCACAAGTGCGCGCAGCACAACGATGAACTCGGTCGTATTGCTATCGCGTCGCGCAACATCTCCAAATGCCAGGCCATCATCGACAGCGTCAAGGCCAAGGGCAGCCTCAAAGTGCCCGCTGAAATCACGGCCTTTGCGCTCAATGCCATGGATGTCGAGGCAACCAAGGCGCTGATCCGCGAGACCGGCTCGCAGATCGTCATCAACGTCGGCTCCAGCTTCCTCAACATGTCGGTGCTGCGTGCCTGCATCGATACCGGCGTGGCCTACCTGGACACCGCCATTCACGAAGTACCGGGCAAAATCTGCGAGACACCGCCCTGGTATGGCAACTACGAGTGGAACCACCTCGAAGAGTGCAAAGAGAAGAACATCACCGCGATCCTCGGCGTGGGCTTCGACCCGGGTGTGGTCAACGCCTATGCGGCGCTGGCGCAACAACAGTATTTCGACCACATTGATTCGATCGACATTCTCGACGTCAATGCCGGTTCCCACGGCAAATATTTCGCCACCAATTTCGACCCGGAAATCAACTTCCGCGAATTCACCGGGCAGGTGTGGAGCTGGCAGAACAGCCAGTGGACCAGCAACACCATGTTCGAAGTCAAACGCACCGACGACCTGCCGGTGGTAGGGGCGCAGAACCTGTACCTGACCGGCCACGATGAAGTGCACTCGCTGTCGAAGAACCTCGACGTGCCCAACGTGCGATTCTGGATGAGCTTCGGCGAGCACTACATCAATGTGTTCACGGTACTGAGGAACCTCGGCCTGCTCTCCGAGCAACCGGTCACGACCGCCGAAGGCCTGCAAGTGGTACCGCTGAAAGTGGTCAAGGCCGTGCTGCCTGACCCGAGCTCGCTGGCGCCCGGCTACACCGGCAAGACCTGCATCGGCGATCTGGTCAAGGGCACCAAGGATGGCCAGCCACGCGAGGTGTTCATCTACAACGTCGCCGATCACGAAGACGCCTACGCCGAAACCGACAGCCAGGGCATTTCCTATACCGCTGGCGTGCCACCGGTGGCAGCAGCCCTGCTGGTCGCCCGCGGCGAGTGGGATGTGCAGCGTATGGCCAACGTCGAAGAGCTGCCGGCCGAGCCGTTCCTCAAGGCGCTGGACGTGATGGGCCTGCCGACCCGCATCAAGGACGAGCATGGCGATCGTCCCCTGGCGCTGTAACGCCTGACACTCCCCCCGATACAAGGTGCGCCAGGGCAGGCGCACCTTGCTGTTTTCTGCTGGCGAGCGATGCCGCCATGCGACCGGAAGCTCTGATCAACTCACGCCGGTATGAACCCCTCCGCGGTTCGAATCCGTCTTGCGCGATATAGAGAACGAAGGCTCACTCGAAGTTTGTGTTCGCAAGGCATATCGCCGACGACTGGCGGCAATTCTTCGTCTCGAACGCTGTTCAATACCGCCTGTCGCGACACAAAAATCTTTTTAAAATTTTCAATCAGGCAAGCGCTTCAGATGACTGTGGGCGGCGCATTCAGACCGTCTGTCACAGCACGCTGTTGAGGCGTGCGGAGCATTTCCGTTACCAAATGACTACCAAGTGGCTACTACCAATGACGACGGGGTGAATGACATGGCTTCGAATTTCAATAGAGGATCCGCGGACAACTCCCTGGACCTGTCCGGTTTGTTCCGCGCCACGGCGAAGGCATTCGAACGAGACGCTCAGCGCCTGTCAAGGCAGTTGCAACCGCTGACTTCAGGGGCAGACCGCAAGCGGGCGCACAGTCACTAGGGGGTTGTATGGCAGATCCAGCGTCGTCGGGTGCAAGTGCATCACGCTCATGGCTTGAACTGGCTCGCAGCAGCAGTTGGCAGGGTGCCTGTTTTTGGTTGACCCTGACCATTGTCACCTTCCTGTTGCTGTTCAGTGGCTATGGCGCGCTGACCGGGGCCGACCCGAAGATCCTGCATTTCGCGATGCTGGGCGGCACTGCCGGTTTCGCGGCGACAGCCTTCGGCGCCTTGCTGGCCCTGGTGCTTCGTGAAGTGGCGGTGCGCACCCAGGACATGATGCTCGGCTTTGCCGCCGGGATGATGCTGGCAGCCAGTTCCTTCTCGCTGATCCTGCCCGGCATCGATGCGGCGCAGTCCATCACGGGCAACCAGATGTTGGCTGCCGTTGTCGTCGTATTCGGAATGGGACTGGGTGCGGCGCTGATGGTCGGGCTGGACCGCTTTGTGCCCCATGAACACCAGCAAAGCGGAAGGCGAGGGCCCGAGGTGCAACGGATCAACCGGGTCTGGCTGTTTGTCCTGGCCATCACCCTGCACAACCTGCCCGAAGGCATGGCCATCGGCGTCAGCTTCGCCGACGGCGACATGACCGTGGGGCTGCCGTTGACCACGGCCATCGCCCTGCAGGACATCCCCGAAGGCCTTGCCATCGCACTGGCGCTGCGGGTGACCGGCATCTCGGCACTGCTCGCGGCGCTGGTGGCCGTCGGTTCCGGCCTGATGGAACCCTTGGGTGCAGTGATCGGCCTCGGGGTGTCTTCCGGGTTTGCCTTGGGGTATCCAATCGCATTGGGGCTGGCGGCGGGTGCGATGATCTTTGTGGTCTCCCATGAAGTGATTCCGGAGACGCACCGCAACGGGCATGAAACGCCTGCCACGTTGGGGTTGATGCTGGGGTTTGGGGTGATGATGTTTTTGGATACGGCGTTGGGTTAGCGGCTCGACAGCTGGAAACACAGATAACGCAATACCTGTAGGAGCCGGCTTGCTGGCGATGGGCTCAAGTGCGCCGCGTTTAACCAGATCGCACGGATTGTCGTTAACGATCATCGCCAGCAAGCCGGCTCCTACAAGGGACCGTGCCCAAGTTGGAAATGAAGTGGCGTCCAAACCGGTGAATGTATCCAAAAAAGGACTGCTGCGCAGTCCAGCGGGAGCAAGCTCCCTCGCCACAGGTTCAGTGTCATGCTGAACTGATCGGCGTTTGGTCCACCCCACCATTTTTGCATCTGGAGCGATGAACTTCGTGGTCCCCCATGAAGTGTCTCCGGATTCATTGCAACGGGCATCAAACGCCTGCAACGCTGGTTTTTGATGCTGGGGTATTGGTGATGATCTCTCTCGTCGCCAAGGCCATTGTTTATTACGAGGAGCGGACGTGCCGGCAGGCCTTATCGGCACAAGGTGTGTCGACATGGCTCATCCCCAGCAATGGCAATCCCAAAAGCGTCAATCCCACGCCCACCAATGCACTGCTGGCCAACGGATCGCCGAACTGCAGCCAGGCCCAGATCATGGTCACCGGCGGGGTCAGGAACAAGGCGCCACTGATGCGCTGAATGCTGAACCGCTGCAGGCACAGCCAGTAGAAACCGTAGCCACCCAGCGTCGCAAAGACCACCAGCCACACCACGCCCACTGCAAAGCCTGTCCTCAGCGGCGGCCTGATTTCGCCTTCAAGGCCCGCCAGCACGGCAAACACCGGGATCACCGCACAGACTTGAATGAACAGCGCAGTCAGGGCGGACATCGAGGCCCCGGGCAGTGCTTTCTGGTACAGCGTCGCCGCCGCCAGGGACAGGACTGCCAGCTGCGGCAAGCTATACACCCACAGATTCGTCGCGTCCCATTCGACGCTGGCCGCGCTGGCCACCAGCATGCCGGTCAGGCACAGCGCCAGTCCCAACCACTGCCAGCCGCGCGTGCGCTGCCCGGGCACGCTACCGGCCAACACCACGATCGTCAGTGGCAACAGATTGGCGATCAGTGAGGCCGTGCCTGGCGCTACACCCAGCTGAATGGAGGCGGCGATCGGTCCGATATAGCCGCCAATCGCGAACAGCCCCAGCAGTACTTGATGCATCAGGTCGCGGCCGCGCAAGGCGCGTAAACCCGTCCAGGCGAAGGGCAGCAATACAGCCGCTGCCAGGATGAAACGCCAGAGCGTGGCCAGGTAGACGCTGCCCTGATCGGCCACATATCGGTAGCCGATGAAGCCGGAGCTCCAGCTGACGACCATGGCCAACAACAGCAAGCTGCTGGTCAGCAGCGATAAGCGGGAGGCAGTGACGTTCATCGAATGGCACCTGACAGTGGGCTCAGTTCGATGGTATGAATGAACAGGTGATGCAATCAAACGATACGATCAGCACAACTGGTGCAGGATTTATCAATCATGGCCGAAACGATCGATATTGAACTGCTGCGCACCTTTCATGCGATCGTGCGCTTTGGGCAGTTCCTGGCGGCTTCGAGCTTTTTGAACAAAAGCCCATCGGCGGTCAGTCTGCATGTGCGGCGCCTGGAAGCCCTGGCAGGGGGGCGCTTGCTGGAGCGTGACAACCAGACGGTCAACCTGACTCCCCTGGGCCGTCGCTTCGCCCTGCAAAGCGCCGAGCTCCTGTTGCTGCACGACCGGATGCTCGCCAGCTTCAGCACGCCGGTGGCCAGTGGCCGGGTCAGGCTGGGCATCTCCGAAGAGTACGCGGGTGCGGTACTGGGCTGTACGCTGCCGCATTTGACCGCGGACTTTCCTCACATTGAGCTGGAGGTCGAAACCGGTTCCAGCGGACGCTTGAACACTCGCCTGCAGCGCGGGCAACTGGATCTGGCGTTGTTGGTGGAGCCGGTTGAGGCGACTGCAGCCGAGGCGCGCTGCATAAAGACCTTGGGCATCACCCAACCCGTCTGGGTCGCCGCCCACGACTATCTGGCTGGATCTCGCCAGGCCGGTGCCGCTGGCTTTGCACGGCAAGGGCTGTCCGTATCGAAGTGTCGCGATAGACGCGCTTAGCCGACTGGGCCGACGCTGGCGGGTGGTCATCATGAGTGCCGGGGTCACCGCCCTGGAAACCGCCATCGAAGCCGGACTGGCCGTCGGCATCGTCGACCGCGCCCAAGTGCGGCCAGGCATTGCGCGGTATTGACCACGGCGACGGGTTGCCTGAATTGCCGGTGCATGAACTGCGACTGATGCTGGCCCCGGGGACATTGAGTGAAGCGGGGGAGGTGTTGGCGGGGTTGATCGGGCACGGCTTTCAGCTCTGACGCCATGTCAGGACTATCCTGTTACTGAATCAACTTGACCCGGGGAGATGCCCATGAACCCGTCCGATCTTCACACCCGGTTACCGGGGCAGATCCCCGAAGACGCTCAAGAAATCGCTGAATGGCGCGATGCGTTGCTATCGGTCATCGCGCACGGCGGCATCGCACAGGCCAGGCAGATCCTGGACATGCTGGTGGCCGTGGCAAGCGCTTCAGACATCGGCTGGCGGCCCAGTCACGGCACGCCCTACATCAATACCATCCGCGTTGAACAACAACCGGTGTTTCCAGGGGACCTGGCCATCGAAGAGCGCCTGGCATCGATCATGCGCTGGAATGCCCTGGCCATGGTTGCCAGGGCCAATCACGCCTATGGCGAACTGGGCGGCCACATCGCCAGTTACGCGAGTGCCGCGGACTTGTTCGAAGTGGGTTTCAACCACTTCTTCAAGGCCCGAACCGAAACGTCCGGCGGTGACCTGGTGTTCTACCAGCCGCACTCGGCACCTGGCGTCTACGCCCGGGCCTTTCTCGAGGGACGGCTGGCGGAACAGGATCTGCAGCACTATCGACAGGAGATCGGCGCGCGCGCCAACGGCGCCCGGGGGTTGTCGAGCTATCCGCACCCCTGGCTGATGCCGGACTTCTGGCAGTTCCCGACCGGCTCCATGGGGATCGGGCCGATCAGCTCGATCTACCAGGCGCGTTTCATGCGGTACCTGGAGCACCGCGGCCTGCAAGACACCAGCGCAAGGACCGTCTGGGGGGTGTTCGGCGACGGTGAAATGGATGAGCCGGAAAGCATGTCGGCCCTGACGCTGGCGGCGCGTGAAGGGCTGGATAATCTGGTCTGGGTGATCAACTGCAACCTGCAGCGCCTGGACGGCCCGGTCCGGGGCAACGGGCGCATCATCGATGAGCTTGAGGCGCTGTTTGGCGGTGCCGGCTGGAATGTCATCAAACTGGTCTGGGGCTCCGACTGGGATGCACTGTTTGCCCGGGATAACGACGGCGCGCTGGTCCAGGCATTGTCCAGCACCGTCGATGGCCAGTTTCAAACATTCGCGGCAAAAGACGGACGCTTCAACCGCGATCGATTCTTCGGCCAGAACGAGGCGTTGGCGGCGTTGGCCGAGGGCCTGACCGACGAGCAGATCGACCGTCTCAAGCGCGGAGGTCACGACCTGGTCAAGATCTTTGCCGCGTATCAACGTGCACTGCGCGAGGGCAAGCAGCCCACGGTGATATTGGCGCAAACCAAGAAAGGCTTCGGTATGGGCGCTGCGGGGCAGGGCAAGATGACCGTGCACCAGCAGAAGAAACTCGATAACGAGGCAGTGCTCGCGTTCCGCAACCGTTTCAACCTGCCGTTGACCGATGAGCAGGCGATCTCGCTGAGCTTCTTCAAGCCCGAGCAAGACAGTGCGGAAATGCGCTACCTGCATGAACGCCGCCATGCATTGGGCGGGTACATGCCGTCGCGGCCTGCGACCTGCGAGTCATCATTGGCCGTGCCCGATGTACACAGCTACGCCGGGTTTGCCCTCACCGCCGAAGGCAAGGAAATGTCCACCACCATGGCCTTCGTGCGGATGCTCGGCGGTCTGCTGCGGGACAAGCCGCTGGGGCCGCGAATCGTGCCGATCGTGGCGGATGAGGCGCGGACCTTCGGCATGGCCAGCCTGTTCAAGCAGATCGGTATCTATTCCAGCGTGGGGCAGCGCTATGAACCGGAGGACATCGGTTCGATCCTCAGTTATCGCGAAGCCCTCAATGGCCAGATTCTCGAAGAGGGCATCAGCGAGGCCGGCGCCATCAGTTCGTGGGTGGCCGCCGCGACCAGCTATTCGGTGCATGGCCTGCCGATGCTGCCGTTCTACATCTACTACTCGATGTTCGGCTTCCAGCGCATTGGCGATCTGATCTGGGCGGCAGCGGATCAGCGGGCTCGCGGGTTCCTGCTTGGCGCTACCGCGGGACGCACGACGCTGGGGGGCGAAGGCCTGCAGCATCAGGACGGCAACAGCCATTTGATGGCGTCGATGGTGCCCAACTGTCGTGCCTACGACCCCGCGTTCGCCGGCGAGTTTGCGGTGATCCTGGATCATGGCATGCGCCAGATGCTGGAGCGCCAGGTCGACGAGTTTTATTACGTCACCTTGATGAACGAAAGCTACCCGCATCCCACCCTGCCTGAAGGCGTCGAACAGGCGATTATCAAGGGCATGTACCTGTTTGCTCGGCATCAAGGCGAGGGCGCGCGCGGCGCAGTCCGGCTGTTGGGCTCCGGCGCATCCTGCGCGAAGTGACTGGCCGCCGCCGAGTTGCTCGCCAGCGATTGGGAGGTCGACAGCCAGGTCTGGAGCGTTACCAGCTTTTCCGAGCTGGCACGGGATGCCCGTGAAGTGGAGCGCTGGAATCGCCTTCACCCCGGACAGCCCGCGCGCCAAAGCCATGTCCAGGCCTCGCTCGACGACGCGGCGCCGATCATTGCCTGCACCGATTACGTTGGCGAAGTGCCTCAGCTGATCGCAAGCTACCTCAAGGCCCCTTACACCGTGCTCGGCACCGATGGTTTTGGTCGCAGCGATACCCGTAGCCAGCTGCGCAGGTTTTTTGAAGTGGACCGTTATCAGCTCGTCTTGAGTGCGCTGACTGCACTGGTACACGAGGGCCGCTTCGACGTCGGCGTCTGTGCCGAGGCCATTGCGCGCTATGCCATTGACGTGGATGCACCGGCGCCTTGGGACGCTTGAAGCCGGGCTTCTGGCCCGGCCGACCCGCTTCGCCAGGCATGACAGCGCGCCTATCACACCGCCGTGATGCAACGAATGCCCACGTCCAGGGCCTCATATAAAGACGAGCGGAGCCATTGATACCGATGCAATGGCCGATTGCGGTTTCACCCCGACAATAGGTAATTGTTTATATGACGGCTGCTGAAAAGAACCAAGTGACCTGGTTGGTCGAGCAATCCATGCTGTATGCCGCAAGGCAGCGAGCCAGGCTTTACTCCGGGCAAGGTCGATTGTGGCAACAGCCCTATGCCCATACGCGCCCCCGTGATGCTTCGGCCCTGGCGTCCGTCTGGTTCACCGCGTACCCGGCATCCATCATCACCCGGGAAGAGGGCACCGTGCTGGAAGCGCTGGGTGATGAAGCCCTGTGGCACGCGCTGTCGAAAATCGGTATCCAGGGGATTCACAATGGCCCGCTGAAACGCTCTGGCGGCCTGAAGGGAACTGAATTCACCCCGACGATCGACGGCAATTTCGACCGGATCAGCTTCGACATCGACCCGCAACTGGGCACCGACGCGCAACTTCACGCGCTGACCCGCATGGCCGCCGCGCACAACGCGGTCATCATCGATGACGTCATCCCCTCGCACACGGGCAAAGGCGCGGACTTTCGCCTGGCCGAGATGGCGTATGAGGACTATCCGGGGCTCTACCACATGGTGGAAATCCGCGAAGAGGACTGGCCGCTGCTGCCGGAGATTGCCGAGGGGCGCGATGCGCAGAACCTCAGTCCGCCGCAGGTCGACATGCTGCGGGACAAACATTACATCGTCGGCCAGTTGCAGCGGGTGATCTTCTTCGAACCCGGGGTCAAGGAAACCGACTGGAGCGCGACATCGGTGGTGATCGGGGTCGACGGCAAGCCGCGTCGCTGGGTCTACCTGCATTACTTCAAGGAGGGGCAACCGTCGTTGAACTGGCTGGACCCGACCTTCGCCGCGCAACAGATGATCATCGGCGACGCGCTGCATGCAATCGATGTCATGGGCGCGAAGATCCTGCGCCTGGACGCCAACGGTTTCCTCGGCGTCGAACGCAAGCTGGATGGCACCGCCTGGTCCGAAAGCCACCCCTTGTCGATCACTGGCAACCAGTTGCTGGGCGGCGCGATTCGCAAGGCTGGCGGCTTCAGTTTTCAGGAGTTGAACCTGACGGTCGACGACATCGCTTCCATGTCCCACGGTGGGGCCGACCTGTCGTATGACTTCATCACCCGGCCGGCCTACCAGCATGCGTTGCTGATGGGCGACACCGAATTTTTGCGTTTGATGCTGCGTCAGATGCACAACCTCGGCATCGACCCGGGCTCGTTGATCCATGCCCTGCAGAACCATGACGAACTGACCCTGGAGCTGGTGCATTTCTGGACCCTGCACGCCCACGACACCTTCCTCTATCAGGGCCAGACCTTTCCCGGCAACATTTTGCGCGAGCACATCCGCGAGCAGATGTACGAACGCCTGGCCGGTGAGCATGCGCCCTATAACCTCAAGTTCGTCACCAATGGCGTGTCCTGCACCACCGCCAGCATCATCACCGCGGCGCTCGGCATTCGCGACCTCGATGCGATTACCCCGGCGGATATCCAGCAGATCCGCCAGGTTCATTTGCTGCTGGTGATGTACAACGCCATGCAACCCGGGGTGTTCGCACTGTCGGGCTGGGACCTGGTGGGTGCACTGCCGTTGCCGGCGGAGCAGGTCGCGGACTTGATGCTCGACGGCGATACCCGCTGGATTCATCGCGGTGCCTACGACCTGGTCGATCTCAATCCCGATGCACCGCTGTCGGCGGGGCAGATGCCGCGGGCGAAAACCTTGTATGGCAGCCTGCTCAGTCAATTGGACGACCCGGATTCGTTCGCCTCGCAGCTGCAGAAGATTCTCTCGGCGCGCCGCGCCTACGATATAGCCGCCAGCCGCCAGATCCTGGTGCCGGATGTCGAGCGATCCGGGGCTGTTGATCATGGTCCATGAGTTGCCGGCCGGCAAAGGCACGCAAATCACCGCGCTGAACTTCGGCTCGACACCGATCACCGAAACCCTGCACCTGCCCAATATTGCGCCCGGGCCGGTGGTCGACATCATCAATGAGCGGGTCGAGGGCGATCTCACCGCTGAGGGCGAGTTCACCATCACCCTGGATGCCTATGAAGGACTGGCGCTGCGGGTGGTCAGTAGTTCGCCGATGATCTAGGGCTGCATGGCCCGGATAAAAAACGCCACTCGTTTTCGGAGTGGCGTTTTTTATTGTGCGATGTCAGCGCTCGGACCGAAGTCAAAATGTAGGAGCTGGCTTGCCAGCGAAGAGGCCGGGACATCCAGCCATCGATGTCGCCCGATGCCGCCGCCTTCGCTGGCCAAGCCAGCTCCTACAGGGGATCGGGGTCGTACACAAATACCGCGCCCTGGCGCAGA
>NZ_MULM01000140.1:0-53599 GCF_002029345.1 Pseudomonas sp. VI4.1 | reverse complement strand
TGGCTTGCCAGCGAAGGCGGTGGGTCAGTCGACATATTTATTACTGAACGGACGCCTTCGCTGCAAGCCAGCTCCTACAGGGGTCCGGGTGAACACCTGCAGGAGATGAGCCGGACTCAGGCCAGGCTCTTGCTGACCACTTCAAACACATCGCTGGACAACTGACCCGAAGCACGAATCCGCTCCAGCTCACCTTTCATCAACGCCTGGCGCGCAGCGTCGTATTTGCGCCAGCGCGTCAGCGGCGCCAATTGCCGGGAAGCGATCTGCGGGTTGAACCCGTCCAGCTCGATCACCAGATCCGTCAGGAACCGGTACCCGGAACCGTCCGCCGCATGGAAGTTGATCAGGTTCTGCCCGGCAAACGCGCCAATCAGTGCCCGGACCTTGTTCGGGTTCTTGATGTTGAACGCAGGATGCTGCATCAACTGCCGAACCCGCTCCAGACCGCCCGGCAAGGTGCTGCCGGCCTGAACGCTGAACCACTGATCCATGACCAGCGGGTTGTCCTTGAAGTGCTCGGCGAAACTCGCCAGGGCCGTGGCCTTCTGCTCCTCGAATGGCGAATTCACCAGCACCGCCAACGCCGTCAGGCGCTCGGTCATGTTGTCGCTGGTCTCGAACTGCTCGAGCGTCGCCGCCAACACTTCCGGCTTGCCGCTGAGCATCAGGTACGACAACGCAATGTTCTGCAGCGCGCGACGGGCGAAGTGCTCGGCTTCGGCGACATAGGGGGTCTGCTTCGAGAGGTCGCGATTAGCCTG
The DNA here is from genome assembly GCF_002029345.1 of Pseudomonas sp. VI4.1. NCBI lineage: Bacteria > Pseudomonadati > Pseudomonadota > Gammaproteobacteria > Pseudomonadales > Pseudomonadaceae > Pseudomonas > Pseudomonas sp. VI4.1. The sequence goes on along the minus strand of NZ_MULM01000140.1, from coordinate 52,835 downwards.
ATAACGCAGCCACAGCGCCTCGAACAAACCTTCCGCCAATTGTTTGCGGGCAAACTCGCGGGCGATGTGGATGGCATCGACGTCGGCCACTTCGCTGATCTCGGTCAGATAGGCTTCGCCCGGCAGCGAGAGCATTTCGGCGACCATGGCCTGGTCCAGCGTCTCGTCCGACAGCACCGTGCGCAAGGCCGTAATCAGACGCGGGTCGAGGACCAGCGTCTCGCCCTTCTGGTGATCGGCGATCAGCTCCTGCAAGACCTGAACCGACAATTGCTGACCGGCATCCCAGCGATTGAAGCCGTCGCTGTCATGCTGCATCAAAAACATCAGCTGGTCGCGGTCGTACGGGAAGCTCAGCTTCACCGGGGCCGAGAAGCCGCGCAGCAACGAAGGCAGTGGTTTTTCAGCGATGTCGACAAAGGTGAAGGTCTGCTCGGCTTCGGTCACGGAAATAACCCGCGATGTACCTTGAGCCGTTGCTTCACCAGAAAGACGCAGGGCAATCTCACCGCCCTTGCTGTCCAGCAGGCCCAGTTCGACCGGAATCACGAACGGCAGTTTTTCGACTTTGTCCGGGGTTTGCGGGCAGCTCTGGCGGAAGGTCAGGCTGTAGGTTTTCGCTGCGGCGTCGTAGGACTCGCTCACCGCCAACCGCGGTGTGCCGGCCTGGCTGTACCAGCGCTTGAACTGGGTCAGGTCGACCCCGTTGGCGTCTTCCATGGCCTTGATGAAGTCATCACAGGTCACGGCCTGGCCGTCATGGCGTTCGAAGTACAGGTCGCTGCCTTTGCGAAAGCCGTCAGCGCCGAGCAAGGTGTGGATCATGCCAACCACTTCCGAGCCCTTTTCGTACACGGTCAGGGTGTAGAAGTTGGAAATCTCGATGAAACTGTCCGGGCGCACGGCGTGGGCCATGGGACCGGCGTCTTCGGCGAACTGGTGGGTGCGCAGGTAGGCCACGTCCTGGATGCGCTTGACCGTCGCCGAGTTCATGTCGGCGGAGAAGCCGGAATCGCGGAACACGGTGAAGCCTTCCTTGAGCGACAGCTGGAACCAGTCGCGGCAGGTCACGCGGTTGCCCGACCAGTTGTGGAAGTATTCGTGGGCGACAATGGCCTCGACCCGCTGGTGCGCGGCGTCGGTCGCGGTTTCGGCCTTCGCCAGCACGGCGCTGGAGTTGAAGATGTTGAGGCCCTTGTTCTCCATGGCGCCCATGTTGAAATCATTGACCGCGACGATCATGAAGATGTCCAGGTCGTACTCGCGACCGTAGACCTCTTCGTCCCAGCGCATGGACTTCTTCAGGCTGTTCATGGCGTGCTGGCACTTGTCGATGTTTTCCGGCTCGACATAGATACGCAGCGCCACGGGGCGCTCGGTCATGGTGGTGAAGGTGTCTTCGACGCACCACAGATCACCGGCCACCAGTGCGAACAGGTAGGCCGGTTTCTTGAACGGGTCTTCCCAGGTCGCCCAGTGCCGGCCGTCTTCGCCAGGCCCCGAGGCAATCGGGTTGCCGTTGGACAGCAGCACCGGGTAGCTGTGCTGCTCGGCGACGACCGTGGTGGTGAACGTGCTCATCACGTCCGGACGGTCGAGGTAATACGTGATCTTGCGGAAGCCTTCGGCCTCGCACTGGGTGCAGAACATCGTGCCGGACTTGTACAGGCCTTCCAGCGCGGTGTTGGTTTCCGGGTGGATCCTGACGCTGGTGTCGACCGTGAAGGTGGTGCCGGTCGGCTGCAGGGTCAGGTGCTGCTCTGTTAACTGATAGTCGGTCAACTGATAGTCCGCAATGCCCAGTTCACGATCGGCCAGGGTCACCGACAGCAGTTCGAGTTGCTGGCCGTCGAGCACCAGCGGCGGCAGGCCCGGGCCGCGCTCGGGATTGCGGCGCATCACCAGTTGCGCATGGACCAGGCTGTGGTCCTCGAACAACTCGAAGGTCAGGTGCGTCTCGTCGATCAGGTACTCGGGGGCCTGATAGTCCTTCAGGTAAATCATCTTCGGTTGTTCGGTGCGCATGCTGGAGTCCTTACTGATGCACGGCGAGCTGATAGGCCGTGTACTTGCGAATATTGATCACGCCGGTGTCGAAAATCAGGTATTGACCCTTGATCCCCAACAGCGTGCCTTCGGCAATCGGGTTCTTGTCCAGGTTGAAGCTGACAATCTTCGCCGGGTATTGCTCGATGGGATAGCGGATTTCGAGCGGTTCGACATCGGCAATGGTCTGGATCGCCTGCAGGCCGAATCGTTCCTGCAAACCTTGCAAACCGTCGGCACAGCTTTCAAACAGCTGATCGCGAACCTGGGCCAGGTCGACCGACATCGCGTCGCCCTTGAGTAAAGCACGCCAGTTGGTCTTGTCCGCCACCTGGCTGCGGAACAGGTCCTCGACGAAGCCCGATTGCTGGCGGGTCGAGACGCGCATGATCGGCAAGGCCTGGCTGGCACCCTGATCGATCCAGCGAGTCGGCAACTGGGTCGCGCGGGTAATGCCGACCTTCACCCCCGAGGAGTTGGACAGGTAGACGATGTGATCGGTCATGCAGAACTGCTCGCCCCACGCCGGCTCCCGGCACGTGCCCGCGTCGTAGTGGCAGCGCTCCGGGCTCATGATGCACAGGTCGCACTGTGCCAGTTTGGTCATGCACGGGTAGCAGTAACCCTGGCTGAAACTGGTTTTGGTCTTGCGTCCGCAATGGGAGCAGAAGATCGCCCCCAGGTATTCCAGGCGCACCGTGGTGCCGATCAAGGGATTGACCGGTACCTCGAGGTCGTCCAGACGAAACGCGTATTGCACGTTCGGCCCGTCCAGGCGCGCCGACATTTTGCTGATTGCACCGCGGCCGATCTCGATCAATGGACAGCATCCGACTTGAACAGGATATTGGGTACGGTGATCGACTTGGAGCTGCATTCCTGCGGGCCCATGTAACCGGTGCGCTGTTCTTCCGGCAGGTTCTGGACTTCCCAGGCGATCATCGCCTGCAGCGACAGTTCCCGTTGTTCGGCGGTGAGTTTGCCACCGTCGGACCATTTGCCGATTTCCACCGCCAGTTTCAGGCTCTGGTAGATGTCGGGGGTGATGTTGTTGATCATTTCGTTAAAAGAGGACATCAAGGTCTCCGTCCTGATTGATACACAGCTTGTTTAGAGGGCCAGTTTACGGCGGTTGTACAAACCACCCAACAGACCGGTGAAGCATCCGATGAGTAACCCGCTGACGTGGGCCGCGTTGGCGATGTCACCGAAGCCGATCATCGAGACCAGCCCGGACAGGCAGAGCACCAGCCACACCAGCATCATCACCAGCACGCCACGCGGCAGGCGATAGGCCGGGTTCGGCGACAGAATCTGGAAAATCCAGCAGTGCCCCAGCAGGCCGTACAGCACCCCGGACAACCCGCCAAACAAGCTCGGGCCGCTGAAAATGAACTGGGTATAATTGGACACCAGGCTGAACAGCAAGGTCAGGCCGAGCAGGTTGATACTGCCCTGGCGCGACTCGATGCGCCGCCCCAGCTCCCAGTACCACATGCCGTTCATGGCCAGGTGCAGGATGCCGAAATGGATCAGCATCGGCGTCACCAGGCGCCACCACTGCCCCGCCGCCAGGCTGTCGGCCAACGGCACGAAATGGAGGTAGTCGCCGACGATGCGGAAATCGAGAAAGGTCAGCCAGCGCATCGTCGCGAAGTTTTCGCCCAGCAGCGTCACCGCGCCGACCAGCAGGCTCAACGCCAGTACCAGTGCCGTCGCCTTGGCATGGCGCAGTTGCTCGACAAAACCGGGGCGGCGGGTGGTCGACGCCACGGGGATGTCCAGTTGCTGCCCGGGATCGCCCGCGGGAAAACGTTCGTATAACGAACGCACGTCTTCACTGATGTTCGCCGGCACCCACAGCACTTGTTCGCCCGCCTCTTCACTGACCCGATGCGGCACTTGCATGCGCTGCAGCAACTTGACGAAGCCACTCAGGTCCACCGCCAGGGGCAGGCGCAATACCGCAACGGTACTCATTGCAGCACCTCCGGCCGCTCGACATCGACCCAGACGAATTTATGCGGGTCGAGACGGGTTTCCTGATCCAGGCGATAGGCCACCAGTTTGCCGTAGAGCACTGCGCTGTAGTCCAGGCAGGCCAGGTTCGGCCGGATCGGTGCCGGTTTGCCGTTGCGCCAGTAATGACCGACGAACAGCAGAGGCTCATCGCCGCCATAACGCAGCAAGGTGTCTTTCTCGGTGGACGACAAGGGCGTTTGGGCCACGGGCTCTGGCAATGCATCAGGCTGGAACACAATGTCTCCGTAGGTTTGCGGATCGTCTTCCCAGAACTTGGTGCGGAAGAACGAACGCGTCAGGCCATCACCGCTGGTCATGGTCAGCCCGTGGGGCAAACGCATGTCGGTGCCGCGCAGCAAGCGATCGAACACGGTGCAGGCAAAGCTGCCGGGCACCGCCGAGGCCTGGAGGAAATGCTCATCGACGCAACCGTTGGGGAACAGCGCCTGCAGCGGTTCGATCAGGCCGGCATCCCAGCAGGCATGCACGACCCGGAAGCGCCCGGCATCGATGAACAGGGGCAGCTCATAGAACCATTGCAGAAAGTCGTGCCAGTCAGCCGGATGGTGCTCGAACTGGGTCAGGGTTTCGTTGAGCAGACGGGCATGGCGCGGCGTGTGTTCACGGACGAATTGCTGGCCGCTGCCAGGCAGCGCCGGGGTGCTCCAGCCCAGGGCGTTGAATTCATGGTTGCCCATGATGCACAGCGCCTGGCCGGCCTCGACCATGTCGTGAACGATGTGCAGCGCCTCGCGAATCCGCGGGCCGCTGTCGATGATGTCGCCGACGAACACCGCCATGCGCGACGGATGCCGCCAGACGCCGCCTTGTCTTTTATAACCGAGCCGGTCGAGCAAGTGCTCCAGGGTCAGAGCGCAACCGTGCACGTCACCGATCAGGTCGTAACTTCGCGCGGGATCGAACATCAGTCGCCTCCACCCCCCAATCGGCTGCCCCAGCCAAGTTTGGTCCGGCACACCTCATAGTAGTTGTGGTCGAGCGGATGAATCAGCCGCAACTTCTGCGCCTTCTTGCTGATGGTAATGGTGTCGCCGGGCGCGCAGGTGAAATGGTTCTGCCCGTCACAGGAGACTTGCGGGTAGATCTGCATATCCTTGGACACGACGATTTTCAGCTCACTGTTGCCATCGACCACAATGGGCCGGCCCGACAAGGTATGGGGGTACATCGGCACAATCACAATAGCGTCAAGCTTGGGGTGCATGATCGGTCCGCCCGCCGACAGCGCATAGGCGGTCGAGCCGGTGGGCGTGGCGACGATCAGGCCGTCGGCCTTCTGGCTGCAGACGAACTGGCCGTCGATGTACAGCTCGAATTCGATCATCCGCGTCGATTTGCCCGGGTGCAGCACCACGTCGTTCAACGCATCGCCCTGGCCAATGGCCTCGGCGTGACGCCGGACTTCGGCCTGTAGCAGGAAGCGGTTTTCCACCAGGTAGTGGCCGTCGAGCACTTCGGCGACTTTCACTTCCAGTTCGTCGGGGCGAATATCGGTGAGGAAACCCAGGCTGCCGCGGTTGATGCCCAGCACCGGAATATTGTGCCGGGCCAACGCCCGGGCAGCCCCCAACAGGCTGCCGTCGCCGCCGACCACAATCACCATGTCACAGACTTCGCCGAGCATCTTGCGTGACGAGGTTTGCAGGCCATGACCGGGCAAGACTTCGGCAATGGTGTCTTCGAGGATCACGTGCAGGTGACGATCGAGCAGAAACCGTTTCAGTCGGCGGACGGTATCCAGCACCTGGGAACTGCCCAGGCGACCGATGATGCCGATATTGCGAAATTGCTCCATGGGGTTCCTGCGAGGACGGCGAAAAACACGATTATGGGCGAAAGCGCGGGATAGACAAAATCCTTTCAGCCACAACGGTGTACTCGCGATTGAGGCTATGCTCGCAAGATGATCCTATTTCCCGATTTGCTGCAGTTACCCCATCAGTTGCGCCACCCCGAAGTGCGCGACCTGGCCTGGGTCATTCTCGCGCCGCCGATGCTCGACGTCACCCCGTGGCCGCAGCGCCATCCGCTGGCCGGCAGCGACTGGGTGCAGGCGCCGCAACAACTGGAACTGTGGCTGCGGCAGCTCGATCGCGACAGTTATGACTTGCTGCACTGGCTGGCCCAGGCCAGGACCCGGCGCCTGGGTTTGTATTACGAACGTCTGTGGCAGTACGCAGTGCGCCACGCACCGGGCATCGAACTGATTGCCGCGAACATGCCGATCCGCCGCGAGGGTCACACCCTGGGCGAGCTGGACATGTTGCTGCGCGATCGCGATGCGTGCACCACCTGGAACTGGCGATCAAACTCTACCTCGGCCCGCAGAATGGCGACGGACACGACACGGCGCAGTGGCTCGGCCCGGGCTGCCACGATCGGCTGGACCGCAAACTCGCCCACCTCAGCCAGCACCAATTGCCGATTTCCGCCCGCCCGGAGAGCCGTGAGGTGCTGGCGGCGCTGGATATCCAGCAGTTCAGTGCGCACCTGTGGCTGGGCGGTTACCTGCTGTATCCGTGGCCGGGGCAGTCCACACCACCGGACGGCGCACATCCGCAGCATTTGCGTGGCAGCTGGTTGCATCAAAAGGACTGGGCGGACTTTGTCGTGCAGCGCCCGTCCGGTCGCTGGCAACCCCTGCCCCGCCACGCCTGGCTGGCGCCGGCGCATTACCCGGTGGAACAGACCTGGAGCGCTGAACAGCTGGAAACGTGGTTGGGCGACCTGGAACCACTGGCCCCGGCGCAGTTGCTGGTACGACTGGTCGAGAATGGCGATGGGGACTGGGAGGACGCGGAGCGGTTGTTCCTGGTGGCGGATCTTTGGCCTAATGTGCCGGGCAATGGCTGAGTTTTGTAGCGCCTGGCTGGCCTCTTCGCGGGCAAGCCCGCTCCCACAGGGTTTGGTACCGTTCGCTAAATCTGCATTCGACATAAATCCTGTGGGAGCGGGCTTGCTCGCGAAGGGGCCAGACGCGGTCTAGATGGACAGCCGCAACGCCAACGCCGCCAACGTCGCCAACAACACCGGCACCGTCAACACAATCCCGACCTTGAAGTAATACCCCCAGCCAATCCGGATGTTCTTGCGCTGCAGCACATGCAGCCACAACAACGTCGCCAGACTGCCGATCGGCGTGATCTTCGGCCCCAGATCACTGCCGATGACGTTGGCGTAGATCATCGCCTCCTTCACCAACCCCGTAGCCTGGCTGGCATCGATCGACAGCAACCCGATCAGCACCGTCGGCAAATTATTCATCATCGACGACAGCAGTGCCGTCAAGACACCGGTGCCCAGGGCCGCGCCCCAAATGCCGTAACCGGCAAAGCCGTCGAGCCAGCCGGCCAGATACCCGGTGAGCCCGGCATTGCGCAGGCCGTAGACCACCAGGTACATGCCCAACGAGAAAATCACGATCTGCCACGGTGCTTCTTTCATCACCTTGCGCGTGGAAATTTTGTGGCCACGGGCAGCAATGGCCAACAGCAGCGCCGCACACACCGCCGAGATGGCACTGATCGGAATGCCCAGCGGTTCCAGGGCGAAGCAGCCGAGCAACAGAATCACCAACACCACCCAGCCGGCAACAAACGTCGCCTTGTCATGAATCGCGGACTCGGGAGACTCGAGCTGCCCGGGGTCGTAAGCCTTGGGAATGTCGCGCCGGAAGAACCACATCAGCATGGCCAGGGTCGCCGCGACGCTCACCAGGTTGACCGGGATCATCACGGCCGCATAACGATTGAACGTGATGTTGAAGAAGTCTGCGGAAACGATGTTCACCAGGTTCGAGACCACCAACGGCAGGCTCGCGGTGTCGGCAATGAAACCGGCGCCCATGACGAATGCCAGGGTTGCCGCCGGAGAAAACCGCAGGGCCAGCAGCATGGAAATCACGATCGGGGTCAAAATCAACGCCGCGCCGTCATTAGCGAACAACGCCGAGACCAGCGCGCCGAGCAGCACCATGTAAGCGAACAACTTGCGTCCACTGCCGCGCCCCCAGCGCGCCACATGCAGCGCCGCCCAGGCAAAGAACCCCGCCTCGTCCAGCAGCAGGCTGATAATGATCAGCGCGACAAAGGTGCCGGTGGCATTCCAGATGATCTGCCACACAATCGGGATATCGCCCAGGTGCACCACGCCGAAGATCAACGCCAGCACGGCGCCGAATACCGCGCTCCAGCCGACGCCGAGGCCTTTGGGTTGCCAGATCACCAGGGTGATGGTCAGCAGGAAAATCAACGACGCAATGAGCATGCACAGCAGCCTTCAAAAAAGGGGCGCAACGAAAACCGGGGTTCAACAGCAGCGTGCAGGTCGGTCGCTCATGGCTTGCAGTCGCGCGACATCCGCGCCAGCCAGCCTTGATGATCGGCCAGGGCGCCCTGGAGTCGGACATGGGGAGCACGCTTCTGGACAAACGAAGCGTGAATATATGGAATTTCGAATATACAGTAAAGCACTGATTCCCGGAGCAACCCATTGCTGCTGTAGGAGCAAGCTTGCTCGCGATGGTGTGTCAGCCACATGGGTGTCAACTGACACCCATGCTGTAGGAGCAAGCTTGCTCGCGATGGTGTGTCAGCCACATAGGTGTCGACTGACACACCATCGCGAGCAAGCTCGCTCCTACAGGGTTCTTCACAATTTCTTATGCTGTTCTACCCATTTTCCATAGGCATTGATGAATTTCTGCAGGAACGGCTTGACCGTCTCGGACAATTTGCCCGCCTCGTCGAACGCCGCACCAGCCCCGCTCAGGTAGGCTTCCGGCTGCTGCATGCAGGGTACATCGAGGAACACCATGGATTGGCGCAGATGATGGTTGGCACCAAATCCGCCCACCGCGCCCGGTGAAACGCTGATCACCGCCCCCGGTTTGCCGCCCCAGGCGCTCTGGCCATAGGGACGCGAACCGACGTCGATCGCATTCTTCAATGGCGCCGGCACCGAACGGTTATATTCGGGGGTCACGAACAGCACTGCGTCGGATGAGCTCACTTGTTGTCGGAAAGTGCTGTAGGCTGCCGGCGGTGAAGCGCCATCGATGTCTTCGTTGTACAGCGGCAGGTCGCCGATTTCGATGATGTTCAGCTTGAGATTCGCCGGCGCCAGATCGGCCAGGGCCAGAGCGACCTTGCGATTGATCGATTCCTTTCTCAAGCTGCCGACCAGTACCGCGATCGTGTAGACGTTGCTCATGGAAGATTCTCGACTATCCGATAGAAAGAGCTAGTAGTTATAGATGACGATTCAAGCAGTGGGCGACTAAAACACCGCCCCTGACTATTTTTTTCCAGCAGGAAAACTTACTTCGCCCAACCAAGGTCTACAGACCCGCAAATTGCGTGATTTATCTCCAGAGGTTCTAAGCAGATGGCAGCAGTACTCGTCGGTCAGTTCCATGCAAGAGACGCGGAAGGCCGCGTTTACCTAGTGCATGAGTTCCAGGACTCCACCCCGCCGGCAGACGGTCTTGCCGGCTCGGCGCCTGTCACCACCTATAAACTGGCTATCGGCGATCGAATGAAAAAACTCGATGACAACCGGTTTCAGCTGATTCAATCGGACGTCACTATCACGCGTGAACCCGACACCTATGTCGGCGAGCTGCCGGAAACCACCGTTGCCTCATAACCTGCCGTTATGAGCAGAAGTCATATGCGCGCACTTTGGGTTAGGATTCAGTCACTGACTCCCTCACCTGCCGAACATGGACTTCACGCATGCGTTTACGTCATATCGAAGTGATCCAGGCGCTCTTGCAGACCGGTCACCTGGGCACTGCCGCCGAATGGCTGCAGTTGCCGGTGGCCGAGGTTGAACGCATTCTGCGCGAGGCCGAGGATCAGTTGGGTTTCATGCTGTTTTCCAGCGTGCGTGGACGCCTGCAGGCCACGCGCGAGGCGCGGGCGTTGCAAGTTGAAATAGCCCACGTCTATGACGCGCTCGAGCCGGTCCAGCGCCTGGCCAGCAGCCTCAAGCACTATCAAGCCCCGCCCCTGCGTATAATCTGCACCCCGCCCCTGGCGCAACAGCTGCTGCCGCAGAGCATCGCGACCTTGCGCAAGCGCCTTCCCGATGCGCCTTGCAGCCTGCTGAGCCAACCCACCCGCGAGATCGTCAGAAGCCTGCTGCTGCGCGAAAGCGATCTGGGCCTGAGCCTGCACGACCCCGACCACGCCGACATCCATTGCCAGGTGATTGGCCAGGGCAAACTTCAGCTGCTCGCCCCCCATGGCTGGCTGCAACCGAAACAGAAGTACGTGTCGCTGCAAGACCTGGCGGGACAATCGATGGTGGGTCTGGAAGGTCATGATCCGTTGAGCCCGGCGTTCGACCACAAACTGCACGGGTTACGCCCGGCCCCGGTGGTCCATACCCGGGTGCAGACTCATCAGATGATGCGCAGCATGGTCGAGGCCGGCGAAGGCCTCGCGATCGTCGACCCGTTTACCGCGCTCGGGGCCAGATCGACCGGGCTCGACGCTTGCCCGCTGGCGCCCGCGGTGCCGATCAGCCTGTATGCCCTGACCTTGAAAAATGGCGAACTTTCGCCGGCCATTCAGGCACTGCTGGACATCGTCACGGAACAAGCCGCGGCGATGCTGGCGAGCTGAACGGGTTTTCCAGCGGGTTATCGAACAATCGGTACCAAAACAGCGCCACTTCCGCGGTGTTCGGATCAATGCCGCGATAACGCAGATGATCGATCCCGCCCACCACGAAGCCGCAACGCTCATAGAGCCGACAGGCACCCAGGTTATTGTTCTGGGTTTCGAGCATGATGCCCGGCAGTTTTTTCTTGCGACTCCAGAACTGCGCCACATCCAGCAGCGCCTTGGCCACGCCATGTCGGCGAGCCGGCGCGTGCACCGCCAACTCATCGATATGGGCAAAGCCGTTCCAATTGGTGCTCACCACCAGGTGACCCACCGGTTCGTCATCGAGATACGCCATGAAAATCTCGCTGTCGGTCGCCTCGCGGAAACTGCTGAACTCCTCGGGATCGATGCCGTAGCACTTGCGGTAAGGCGTGATGGGCGTCACCGGCCAGCGCTCCACCGGTTCGCCGAGGTGTGCGGCGCCATAGGCCGCGACTTCAAAACTGAAGTCACTGCCCCAGATATAAGCGGCGAAACCATCGTCGGCAACGCGCACCGACAGCCCTGGGTATTGCGGATTCATGACCGGTTGCATACTGGGAAAGGTCCTCATTCCTTGATGCAATCGACGGTGTAATGCCGTCCATTGCCCTCGTCTTCGTGTTGCAAGCCGTGCACATCAACGACAAATCCCGGGAAGCTGCTGTCGAATGTACGGGCAAACGCCAGGTAATCGATGATCGAGCGCGTCGACTGGGTAAAACGTTCGCCGGGCATGATCAACGGAATCCCCGGTGGGTACGGCACCAGCATCACTGCGGCGATCCGACCCTCCAGGTCGTCGATCGACACCGCTTCAACGTCGCCACGCACCAACTGATCATAGGCGTCGGATGGCTTCATGGCGATTTCCGGCAGCACGGTGTACATGCGCTTGAGGTGTTTGGCCGTGGCGTTGCTGCGGTAGCAGGCGTGCAATTGATCACACAGGTCGCGCAGCCCCATGCCCTGATAACGCGTGACATGCGCTTGCGCCACGCAGGGCAGGCAGCTGGCGAGGCTGACGTTGGCATCGTAGCTGCGCTTGAATTCCAGCAGCTCGGTCAGCAGCGTGCTCCATTTGCCTTTGGTGATGCCCATGGAAAACAGCACCAGGAATGAATACAGCCCGGTCTTCTCGACGACCAAGCCACGCTCCCAGAGGAATTTGCTGACCACCGCCGCCGGAATCCCGCGCTCGCTAAGCGCTCCACCGGCGGTCAGGCCTGGCATCACCAGGGTGACCTTGATCGGATCGAGCAACACGTAGTCGTCGGTCACGCCGCCAAAACCGTGCCATTCGGCCTCGGGTTGCAGCAACCAGTCTTCGGTGACGACACGGTCGATGCCTTGCACCGACGGTGGCTGCCAGATGGAGAACCACCAGTCATCCGCGGCAATGTGTTGCCGCAGATTGGCCAGGGCCCGACGAAAACTCAGGGCCTCGTCGAACATTTCCTGCAACAGCGAACGTCCCGCCGGGCCCTCCATCATGGCCGATGCCACGTCCAGGGACGCAATGATGCTGTACTGCGGCGAGGTGGAAATATGCATCATGAACGCTTCATTGAAGCGATCCCGGTCCAGTTGCCGCGCGCCGCCGTCCTGGACGTGAATCATCGAGGCCTGGCTGAACGCTGCCAACAGCTTGTGGGTGGAATGGGTGGTGAACACCAGCGGGCTGTCTTCACTGCGGGAAGTGCCCATGCCGTAACGTCCGGCGAAAAACTCATGGAATGCCGCATATGCGTACCAGGCCTCGTCGAAGTGCAAGACCTCGACGCTGTTGCCCAGGTTCTGCTTGATCAGCTCAGCGTTGTAACAGAGGCCGTCATAGGTGGAGTTGGTGATCACCGCGAGTTTGACCCTGGGGGCCCGGCCCTTGGTCAGCGGGCTGGCGTCGATCTTGGCCTGGATCGATTCGCGGCTGAATTCGCTCAAGGGAATCGGGCCGATGATCCCCAGTTCGTTACGCTCCGGGCACAGGTAGAGCGGGATGGCGCCGGTCATGATGATCGAATGCAGCACCGATTTGTGACAGTTGCGATCCACCAGCACCAGGTCATCCCGGGCGACCATCGAATGCCAGACGATCTTGTTGGCGGTCGAGGTGCCGTTGATGACGAAGAAGGTGTGATCGGCGCCGAAATTGCGGGCGGCACGGGCCTCCGCTTCTGCCAGGGGACCGGTGTGATCGAGCAGCGAACCCAGCTCCGGCACCGACACCGACAAATCCGAACGCAGGGTGTTTTCCCCGAAGAACTGGTGGAACGCCTGCCCGACCGGACTCTTGTGATACGCCACGCCACCGCCATGACCGGGCGTGTGCCAGGAATAGTTGGAGTCGGCGGTGTGCTGCACCAGGGCTTTGAAAAACGGTGGCAGCAGGCCATCAAGGTATTTGCGCGACGCGCGGGCCACCTGTCGGGCGAGGAACGGCACGGTGTCTTCGAACAGGTACAGAATGCCGCGCAATTGATTGAGTTCAGCCATGGCGTCGGCCGGGGCGTTTTCCAGTGTCACCTGTTCGCCGAGGGCGAAGATCGGCAGATCCGGCGCACGCACCCGCGCCAGGCCGATCAGCTCGGCCATGTTGTGCAGCAGGTGCGAGTTTGTGCTGGCGTCTTCGGCGGCAATCAACATGCAGGAGAGGCCGTGGTGGGTCGAGGCGACCAGACGCCCCTCGGTGTAATTGACCGCCGAAACAATGCTGAAGCCTTCCTGCTCCAGCTCCCGGGCGATGCCACGCACACGGTCACCGGCGACGGTGTCGGCCTTGATGTCGCGGTGGACGATCAGGACCGGGAATTTCAAATCTTTATACATGAGGCTCAGTGTCCTGAGGCGGCGGACCGTGGTCCGCCAATCACCTCAGGGTAGAGGGTTGATGCGGTTGTGGCGAGCGCGGATGCACTGAAATGGGTCATTGGCTCCGTGGGCGTTATCAAGATCAAGAGATCTTTTCGGGCCTACGCCTATCCCTAAGCCTGAGCCTTGGCCTCCGCCAGTTGCTGCCACAGCGACGGCGCACCGGCGGACTTGGCGATGGCTTCCAGGCGGGCGATGTGCTGCGCCAGGTCATCTTCGCTGGCGCGAATGACGCGCGTCGGTTGACGGTCGACTGGCAAGCGGCGGATTTCAGTGGCCGAGTTGTCCGCGCCTTCACCGGAACCGTTGCCATCGGAAGCATTACCGGCCAGGGACAGGCTGGTCTGGCCGCCGGTCATGGTCAGGTAGACGTCGGCAAGGATCTCGGAGTCGAGCAAGGCGCCGTGGAGTTCACGGCCGGAGTTATCGACGCCGTAGCGTTTGCACAAGGCATCGAGACTGTTGCGCTGCCCGGGGTGACGCTCCCGGGCCATCATCAGGGTGTCGAGGATCGAGCAGTGTCGGGTGATGTCCGCGCGATCGTGCTGGCCCATCAGGGCGAATTCGTTGTTGATGAAGCCAACGTCGAACGCCGCGTTATGGATGATCAGCTGCGCGCCCTTGATGAACTCGAAGAACTCCTCGGCGACTTCGGTGAAACGCGGCTTGCCCACCAGGAATTCGTTGGTGATGCCGTGGACGCCGATGGCGCCTTCATCACTCTCGCGATCCGGTTGCAGGTAAACGTGGAAATGCCGGCCCGTCAGGCGCCGACCGATCAACTCGACACAACCGATTTCGATAATCCGGTGGCCATCGGTCACCGGCATGCCGGTGGTTTCGGTATCGAGTACAACGGATCTGGTGGCCATCAGTGCTCAGCTCTCAACGGGTCGTTCTTACAAAGGCGGCGATGTTAACACGCTCGCCGGGGTGTTTCAGGTACACCGTGCTGCCCCATTCGCGAGCAAGCCCGCCCCACATTGGATCTTCATGCAACACAAATTCTGCATGCACTCAGGCTCCAGTGTGGGAGCGGGCTTGCTCGCGAATGGCCGCGACGCGGTGTTCCGGTGGAATCGGAATCAGGCCTGCTTGTACCCACGCACTTCATCCACCCCGCGGTTGGCCAGTTGGTCGGCCCGTTCGTTGCCATGGTGGCCGATGTGCCCGCGCACCCACTTCCACGTAACGTTGTGCCGGTTGACCTGCTCATCCAGCAGCTTCCACAGATCGGCATTTTTTACCGGCTCCTTCGCTGCGGTCTTCCAGCCGCGCTTCTTCCAGTTGTCCATCCACTCGTTGATGCCTTTCATCACGTACTGGGAGTCGGTGACCAGCAGCACGTCGCAGGAACGCTTGAGTTCCTCCAGGCCGCGGATCGCGCCCATCAACTCCATGCGGTTGTTGGTGGTGTTGGCTTCGCCGCCCCAGAGTTCTTTTTCAATGCCCTTGCACACCAGCAATGCGCCCCAGCCGCCAGGGCCGGGATTGCCTTTGCAGGCGCCGTCGGTGAAGAGTTCTACGCTATCGCTCATGCCAATCTATCCAGAAAATGCGGTTGGCCCGTCGATCCTTGACCGACGATGCCCGAGGCCGGGACAAACCCGACCGGGAATATGAATGTGTATTACGGCTCGATGCGACGACGGTTGACCTTGGCCATCGGCAACGGAATCAGCTTGCCCATCGGTTCGCGCCGCTCCTGACGCAGCGGTCGCAGGCCCACCACGATCTTGCGTGCGACGAGTAGATAGAAGCCGCCACCCGACAGTTGCCAGTCACCGGCCTTGCGCTCCCAACCGGCCAGGCGGGCCTGCCAGGCGGGGGACGCCAGCGGCGGACGATAGCATCCGAAGCGGCGTTTCTCCAGCGCAAAGCCCAGCAGGTTCAGCCAGTCGCCGACCCTGGACGGGGAAATGCAGCGCGCCTTGCGCAAGCCATCGTGGGCGAATACATGGCGCAAGCCCCAGGTGCTCCAGGGGTTGATCCCGACGATCAACAGATGACCGCCGGGGCGTACGCTGCTGGCCGCTTCGCGCAGCAAACCATGGGGCGACAGGCAGAAATCCAGCCCGTGTTGCAGCACCACCACATCGGCGGCATGCTCGCTCAGCGGCCAGGCCTGCTCCTCACAGACGATCTCGACGCCCGGCAATGGCGCGCCGAGCCGCACATTGCGCTGCACCTGCGGCGCCGACGGCGGGGTCTGGGCCGACGGACCGTAATGCACCAGGTAGCCGCCGAAGAAGCGCCCCAGCTCGTCTTCGAGCATGCGGCGCTCTTCGTCCAGCAGAAACTGCCCGATCGGGCCGGACAGCCATTCACGGGCCGCGCTGATCAACGTCAGCCACTCAGGATCGGCCTGAGCGAACGCTTTATCGGTCATTGCATTTCTCCAACGCGCCAGGAAGTTCTAAGATGCGCCATTGTTTTCTCCTTGGCGAATCCGACGATGATACAGATCAGTGCCCTGCCCGCCTTCACCGACAACTACATCTGGTTGTTACAAGACCACCCCACCCGGCGCTGCGCAGTCGTCGATCCGGGCGATGCCGGGCCGGTCCAGGCCTGGCTCGAGGCAAATCCGCAATGGGTACTGAGCGATATTCTGATCACTCACCACCATCATGACCATGTCGGCGGCGTCGAACAGCTGAAAAAAGCGACAGACGCCACCGTCTACGGCCCGGCCAGTGAAAACATCCCGGCGCGGGACATCGCTCTCAAGGACGGCGACCGCTTCAGCGTGCTGGGCTGTGACTTCGAGGCCATCGCAATCCCTGGCCACACGCTGGGGCACATAGCCCTTTATCACCCGGGGCTGCTGTTTTGCGGTGACACCCTGTTCGCCGCAGGATGCGGACGCCTGTTCGAAGGCACGCCGGAGCAAACGCACAGCTCGCTGACACGCCTCGCGGCCCTTCCCGACGATACGCAGGTCTACTGCGGTCATGAATACACCCTGAGCAATCTGCGCTTCGCCCTCGCGGTCGAACCGGGCAACCCGGCGATCGTCGAACGGCTGGCCACTGTCACTCGACAACGGGAAGCCGGGATCATCACCCTGCCTTCGACGCTGGCCCTGGAAAAGCTCACCAATCCGTTTCTACGTACCGGAGAAACATCCGTTAAAGAAAAAGTGGACGAACGGAACGGAACCCATAACCGGGCTCCAAGTGCGGTCTTTGCTGCTCTTCGGGCTTGGAAAGATAAGTTCTAAGCCGTGTCGCCGATGGTACAAAAATTCTGAATGGTTGACCTAGGGGGGTACGCTTTCTAGAATCGCCCGACATTTTTGCCCGGAACTTACTTCCAGCCAATGTCGTCATCCATTCGTAAAGCCATCAATACAGACGCATTGACCCGCCTGGCTCAAGCCATCGCGGTGGCTGTGTCCGCCACCCTGGCGGGCTGTTCCAGCCATGTGCCGCAGACCGACGCGACACACGTTCCGAACCTTGCCGCGCGAGTCAAGCCAAAACCTGTGCTGCTCAGCGTGAAACCGACCCCGGAAATACCCCAGGATGTCTGGGAGCGCATGCGCCAGGGCTTCCAGCTGCAGGACAACGTCGGCGTCAACCCGCGTATCGAGCAACAGCGCCTGTGGTTCGCCAGCAACCCGTCATTCCTGGAAAACGCCGGCGATCGCGGCAGCCTGTACATCCATTACATCGTCGAACGCCTCGAAGAACGCAACATGCCGCTGGAGCTGGCGCTGCTGCCAGTCATTGAAAGCGCCTACAACCCGATGGCCTACTCCCGGGCCAACGCGGTGGGTCTGTGGCAATTCATCCCTTCCACCGGCCGCTACTTCAACCTGCGTCAGACCCGTTTCTACGATGGCCGGCGCGATATCACCGCCTCGACCACGGCGGCGATGGATTACCTGTCCCGCCTGCATGACATGTTCAACGGTGACTGGTTGCTGGCCCTGGCGGCCTATAACGCCGGCGAAGGCACGGTCAGCCGGGCCATCGAGCGCAACGAAAAGCTCGGCCTGCCGACCGATTACTGGAACCTGCCACTGCCGGCCGAAACCCAGGCCTACGTGCCGAAGCTGCTGGCGCTGTCGCAAGTGGTACTGGCACCGGACGCCTACGGCGTGAACCTCAACCCGATCGCCAACGAACCCTACTTCCAGGTTGTCGAGATCAACCAGCGCATGGACCTGTCCAAGGTTGCCGCGGTGGCCAATATCGACGAAGACGAACTGTTCCAGCTCAACCCGGCGTTCAAACAGCGCACCACCATCGATGGCCCCCAGCATTTGCTGGTGCCGACATCCAAGGCGCAGCTGCTGACCACCAGCCTGTCGACCATGCGGCCTGACGAGTTGATCAGCAAGAAGCCGCTCAAGCCGGTCTTCGAAGGTGCCAACAGCCCCGCCATTGCCGGCGTCAAGCGTTCCTACCGGGTCAAGCGCGGCGACAACCTGGGCACCATCGCCAAGGCCAACAAGGTCGACGTCAAGGACCTGCAGCGCTGGAACAATCTGACCGGCAAGAATCTCAAGGCCGGTCAGACCCTGGTCATGCAGGACACTGCCAAGCGCAGCGCCGGGCGCGTCAACACCGTGGTCGCGGCCACCAGCAAGAAGCAGCGGACCCAGTACAAGGTCAAGCGAGGCGATTCGCTGTACATGGTGGCCAAGCGTTTCAATGTTGAAATGCAGCACCTCAAGCGCTGGAACCCCCGGATTGGCCAGGCGCTGAAGCCGGGACAGATGTTGACGGTGGCTTCGCCACGTTAATGTAGGAGCGAGCTTGCTCGCGATGGTCGTTAACGATAACGCGTGTTAACTGATTTAACGCGGCGCTGTCGAGCCGATCGCGAGCAAGCTCGCTCCTACACAAACATCCCACGATTCCAAGGGCTTTTTTTTGCCTGTTGTTTCAAGGATGGCCATTATCCCCTGCAATTAACCGCGCATTAAATCCCCATCTTTTTCCTGCCCAGACAAGCTGTTACTGTACGGCCCACAAAGCCCAAGCCGCCTGGATCGGATCTCTGACTTGAAGCGTCCCCTCCTCCTGTTCCTGATCAGCCTGGCCTTGAGCTCCCCCGCAAGCGCGACGATCAGCGAAAGCCATGGTTATGCGCAGTTCGGCACGCTCAAGTACCCGGCCAGATTTACCCACTTCGACTGGGTCAACCCGCAAGCGCCCAAGGGCGGCACCTTGCGGGTGATGGCGTTTGGCACCTTCGATACGCTCAATCCCTATACCTTCAAGGGCTCAAGCCCGGTTTCCACCGCCAATTTCCTGCAGTACGGCATCAACGAGCTCAACGAACCCTTGATGGTCGGCACAGGGCAGTACGCACCGTCCGGCGACGAGCCGACGTCCAGTTATGGCCTGATCGCCCAATCGGTGGAGTACAGCGAGGACCGCAGCTGGGTGGTGTTCAACCTGCGCCCGCAAGCGCGGTTCCATGATGGCTCGCCGATTACCGCCTACGACGTGGCGTTTTCCTACCGCCTGCTGCTCAAGGAAGGTCACCCGCAATACCGCACCAATCTTCAGGAAGTGTCGCGGGTCGACATCCTCAACCCGCATCGGATCCGCTTCGTCTTCAAGCGCGCCGGCAATCCCTTGCTGATCCTGCGCCTGGGCGAGCTGCCGGTGCTGGCGCAGCACTACTGGAAAGGTCGCGACTTCAAGGCCACCACCTTCGAACCGCCCCTGGGCAGCGGCCCGTATCGCATTACCTCGGTCACGCCCGGGCGGCAGATCGTGTTCGAACGGGTCAAGGATTACTGGGGCAAGGACCTGCCGGTCAATCGCGGCAAGTACAACGTCGACCGCATGGAAGTGGAGTTCTACCGTGACAGCGACGTGGCGTTTGAAGCCTTCAAGGCCGGCGAATTCGACATTTACATCGAACACCAGGCCAAGAATTGGGAAAACGGCTACAACTTCCCGGCGGTGCGCCGCGGCGACGTGATCAAGGCGCAGATTGCGCACCAGATCCCGACCCAGACCCAGGGTCTGTTCATGAACAGCCGGCGCCCGACCTTCGCCGACGCCAGGGTCCGTGAAGCCTTGGGGATGATGTTCGACTTCGAGTGGACCAACCGCACGCTCTTCAGCGGCGCCTACAAGCGTGCGTTGAGCTACTACCCCAACAGCGAATTCTCGGCCACGGGCCTGCCGATCGGCCATGAATGGCTGATGCTCAAGCCCTATCGCGAGCAGTTACCGGCCCGGCTGCTCACCGAGCCGTTCAGCCTGCCGCAGACCCAAGGCCGCGGCATCCCCCGGGAAACCCTGCGCAAGGCCCTGGGCCTGCTGGCCGAGGCCGGCTGGAAGCTCAATGGCCAACGTTTGCAGAACGCCGCCGGGCAACCGTTGCGCCTGGAGATCCTGCTGGTCAACCCGAACCTGGAACGCATCCTTCAGCCCTACGTGGAAAACCTCGCCAGCAGCGCATCGACGCCCGACTGCGCACGGTGGATCGCGCCCAGTACAAACAGCGCCTCGATCAGTTCGATTTCGACATGATCCTGATGACCCTCAACCAGACCCTCAGCCCCGGCCTTGAGCAATGGCAGTACTTCCACTCGAGCCAGGCCGGGGTCAAGGGCAGCAAAAACTACGCAGGCATCGCCAACCCGGTGGTCGACCACTTGCTGGAACACTTGCTCGCCGCGCAGACCCGCGACGAACAGGTCGCCGCCGGCAAGGCGCTGGACCGGGTGCTGCTGTGGCAGCACTACATCATTCCCAACTGGTACCTCAATTATCACCGCCTGGCCTACCGTAACCGGTTAGCCTTTGTCACCACGCCGCCCTACACCCTGGGCCTGAGCGCATGGTGGCTGAAATCTTCGGAGAAGGATCGATGAAACCCGTCCGTGCCCTGCTGTTGCACGCCAGCGGCCTGTTGTTCGCCGGGCTGGCCTGCGCCGCCCCGCAACATGCCCTGACCTTGTACAACGAGCCGCCGAAATACCCGGCCGACTTCCAGCATTTCGATTACGTGAACCCCGATGCGCCCAAGGGCGGGATCTTCCGCCAGGCCGGGTTCGGCGGCTTCGACAGCCTCAACCCGTTCATCGGCAAGGGGGTACCGGCCGACGACATCGGCATGATCTACGACACCCTCGCCAAGCAAGGCCTGGACGAACCGTTCACCGAGTACGGGCTGGTCGCCGGCAAGATCGAGAAAGCCCCGGACAACAGCTGGGTGCGCTTTTACCTGCGCCCCGAAGCACGTTTCCATGACGGCCATCCGATCCGTGCCGAAGACGTAGTGTTCAGCTTCGAGACCCTGACCAGGGACGGCGCTCCGCTTTACCGCGGTTACTACAGCGATGTCGCCGAAGCGATCGCCGAAGACCCGCTCAAGGTGCTGTTCAAATTCAAGCACAACAACAACCGCGAACTGCCGCTGATCCTCGGCCAGCTGCCGGTGCTGCCCAAGCATTGGTGGGCCAGCCGCGACTTCAACAAGGGCAACCTGGAACTGCCGCTGGGCAGCGGCCCGTACAAGGTCAGCGAAGTCAAGGCCGGGCGCTCGGTGCGTTATGAGCGGGTCAAGGATTACTGGGGCAAGGACCTGCCGGTGAACCGCGGGTTCTACAACTTTGACGTCATGACCACCGACTATTACCGCGACAACACCGTGGCCCTGGAAGCCCTCAAGGCCGGGCAGTTCGATTACTGGCTGGAGATGGCCGCGAAGAACTGGGCCAACGCCTACAACATCCCGGCCGTCACCGAGGGCAGGTTGATCAAGGAACAGATCCCCAACGGCAACCCCACCGGCATGCAAGGCTTTGTGTTCAACCTGCGGCGCCCGGTGTTCCAGGACCTGCGCGTGCGCCAGGCCCTGACCCTGTTGCTGGACTTCGAATGGACCAACAAGCAACTGTTCAACGGCGCGTACGCGCGCACCCGCAGTTATTTCGAGAACTCGGAAATGGCCGCCACCGGTTTGCCGGACGCCGATCAGCTGGCGATTCTCGACCCGTTCCGCGGCAAGATCCCCGAGCAGGTCTTCAGCGAGGCATTCCAGAACCCGGTCACCGATGGCAGCGGCATGATCCGCGCCCAGCAACGCCAGGCCTATCAACTGTTGCAAGAGGCCGGCCTGGCGCATCGTCGAGGACAAGATGGTCGACGCCACCGGCAAACCGGTGACCATCGAATTCCTGCTGGCCCAGACCGAGTTCGAGCGGGTCCTGCTGCCGTTCAAGCGCAACCTGAGCGACCTGGGGATCGACCTGGTGATCCGCCGGGTCGACGTCTCGCAGTACATCAACCGTGTGCGTTCACGGGACTTCGACATGATCGTCGGCAGCTTCCCGCAGTCCAACTCACCGGGCAACGAACAGCGCGAGTTCTGGATGGCCGCCGCGGCCGACAAACCCGGCAGCCGCAACTCCATGGGCCTGAAAGACCCGGTGGTGGACCAGTTGGTCGAGCAACTGATCAACGCCGACTCGCGGCAAAGCCTGGTGGCCCACGCCCGGGCACTGGACCGGGTGCTGCAATGGGGCTACTACGTGATCCCCAACTGGCACATCAAGACCTCGCGCGTGGCCTACTGGAACCACATCGGCCACCCGGACATTTCACCCAAGTACGACATCGGCATCTCCACCTGGTGGGTCAAGCCCGACGCGAAACCTGCGGTAGAAGTCGAAACCAAACTGCAAGCCGACCCTGCGGGCACGGAGTAATCAGATGCTGGCGTATATTTTTCGGCGACTGCTGCTGATCATCCCGACCTTGCTCGGCATTTTGCTGATCAACTTCGTGATCATCCAGGCCGCCCCCGGCGGGCCGGTGGAACAGATGATCGCCAAGCTCGAAGGCTTCGAAGGCGCCACCAGCCGCATCGCCGGCGGTGGCGCCGAAGTCTCGGTGGCCGGTTCGGCCTATCGTGGGGCGCAAGGCCTGGACCCGGCGCTGGTCAAGGAAATCGAGCACATGTACGGCTTCGACAAATCGGCGCCGGAACGCTTGTGGATCATGATCAAGAACTACGCCAGCCTGGACTTCGGCGACAGCTTCTTCCGCGACGCCAAGGTCATCGACCTGATCAAGGAAAAGATGCCGGTGTCGATCTCGCTCGGGTTGTGGAGCACGCTGATCATGTACCTGGTGTCGATCCCCCTGGGGATCGCCAAGGCCACGCGCCACGGCAGCCACTTCGACGTCTGGACCAGCTCGTTGATCATCGTCGGCTACGCGATCCCGGCGTTCCTGTTCGCGATCCTGCTGATCGTGCTGTTCGCAGGAGGCAGCTACCTGGACTGGTTCCCGCTGCGCGGGCTGACCTCGAACAATTTCGACGAGTTGAGCATGGGCGGCAAGATACTCGACTACTTCTGGCACCTGGCCTTGCCGGTGACCGCACTGGTGATCGGCAACTTCGCGACCATGACCTTGCTGACCAAAAACAGCTTCCTCGACGAAATCAACAAGCAGTACGTCGTCACCGCCAAGGCCAAGGGCCTGACCAACCACCGCGTGCTCTATGGCCACGTGTTCCGCAACGCCATGTTGCTGGTGATCGCCGGGTTCCCGTCGGCGTTCATCGGCATCTTCTTCACCGGCTCGTTGCTGGTGGAAGTGATCTTCTCCCTCGACGGCCTCGGGCTGATGAGTTTTGAAGCGGCGATCAATCGCGACTACCCGGTGGTCTTCGGCACGCTGTTCATCTTTACCCTGCTGGGTCTGGTAGTGAAGCTGATCGGCGACCTCACCTACACTTTCGTCGATCCGCGCATCGACTTCGAAAGCCGGGAGCATTGAGATGAACCTGTCCCCGCTCAATCGCCGACGTTTCGAACTGTTCAAGGCCAACAAGCGTGGCTGGTGGTCGCTGTGGCTGTTTTTGCTGCTGTTCGGCCTGAGCCTTGGCGCCGAACTGATCGCCAACGACAAACCGCTGGTGGTGCACTACGACAACGGCTGGTACTTCCCGGCGCTCAAACGCTACCCGGAAACCGCCTTCGGCGGCGAATTCCCGCTGGAAGCCAACTACAAGAGCCCGTACATCCGCGAACTGCTCAAGGCCAAGGACGCCTGGGTGCTGTGGGCGCCGATCCCCTACAGCTACCAGAGCATCAACTACGACCTGAAAGTCCCGGCCCCCGCGCCGCCCTCGACCGATAACCTGCTGGGCACCGATGACCAGGGCCGCGACGTGTTGGCCCGGGTGATTTACGGCTTCCGGATTTCGGTGCTGTTTGCCCTGTCCCTGACCATTCTCAGCTCGATCATCGGTGTCATTGCCGGGGCCTTGCAGGGTTTCTATGGCGGTTGGGTCGACCTGGCCGGGCAGCGTTTCCTCGAGATCTGGTCCGGGTTGCCGGTGTTGTACCTGCTGATCATTCTCGCCAGTTTCGTCCAGCCGAACTTCTGGTGGCTGCTGGGGATCATGCTGCTGTTCTCGTGGATGAGCCTGGTGGATGTGGTGCGCGCCGAGTTCCTGCGCGGGCGCAACCTTGAATACGTGCGCGCGGCCCGGGCACTGGGGATGCAGAATGGTGCGATCATGTTCCGCCACATCCTGCCCAACGCCATGGTCTCGACCATGACCTTCATGCCGTTCATCCTGACCGGCGCCATCGGCACCCTGACCGCCCTCGACTTCCTGGGCTTCGGTTTGCCGCCGGGCGCACCGTCGCTGGGTGAACTGGTGGCCCAGGGCAAATCCAACCTGCAGGCGCCGTGGCTGGGCATGAGCGCGTTTGCGGTGTTGGCGTTGATGTTGAGTTTGCTGGTGTTCATCGGCGAGTCCGCTCGCGATGCCTTCGACCCGAGGAAGTGAAATGAATCAGGACAATCTGATCGAAGTGCGCGACCTGGCCGTCGAATTCGTCGTCGGCGAACGTGTGCAGCAGGGTGGTCGAAGGCGTCAGCTTCGACATCAAGCGCGGCGAAACCCTCGCCCTGGTGGGCGAAAGCGGCTCAGGCAAATCGGTGACCGCGCACTCGATCCTGCGCCTGCTGCCCTACCCGCTCGCCCGGCATCCGTCCGGCACCATCGAGTATTCCGGGCAGAACCTGCTCGGCCTGAAAGAAAAAACCATCCGCCACATCCGCGGCAACCGGATCGCGATGATCTTCCAGGAAGCCGATGACCTCGCTCAATCCGTTGCACTCGATCGAGAAGCAGATCAACGAGGTGCTGGGCATCCACAAGGGCCTGATCGGTAAAGTCGCGACCAAGCGCACCCTGGAATTGCTGGAGATGGTCGGCATCCCGGAGCCGGAGAAGCGCCTCAAGGCCCTGCCCCATGAACTGTCCGGCGCCAGCGCCAACGGGTGATGATCGCCATGGCCCTGGCCAATGAACCGGAACTGCTGATTGCCGACGAACCGACCACCGCGCTGGATGTGACGGTGCAACTGAAAATCCTTGAATTGCTCAAGGAACTGCAGGCCCGACTGGGCATGGCGTTGCTGTTGATCAGCCACGATTTGAACCTTGTGCGAAGAATTGCGCATCGCGTATGTGTCATGCAGCGCGGTTGCATCGTCGAACAGGCATCGTGTGAAGAGTTGTTCCGCGCGCCGCAGCATCCGTACACTCGGGAACTGCTGGCAGCGGAGCCCGGCGGGACGCCTGCGAGCAATGTCATCGGCCCGCCTTTGTTGCAAGTCGAGGACCTGAAAGTCTGGTTCCCGATCAAGAAAGGCTTGCTGAAAAAGACCGTGGATCACATCAAGGCGGTGGACGGGATCAATTTCAGCCTGCCTCAAGGCCAGACCTTGGGGATTGTGGGAGAAAGCGGTTCCGGCAAGTCGACACTGGGTTTGGCGATTTTGCGGCTGATCGGCAGCCAAGGCACCATCCGTTTTGAAGGCAAGCAGCTAGACTGCCTGACGCAGCAACAGGTTCGACCGCTGCGTCGGGAGATGCAGGTGGTGTTTCAGGACCCGTTCGGCAGCCTGAGCCCCCGGATGTGCGTGAGCCAGATCGTCGGCGAAGGCCTGCGCATCCACAAGATGGGCACCGAGGCGGAACAGGAGCTGGCGATTATTGCGGCACTCAAGGAGGTAGGCCTGGACCCGGAAACCCGGAACCGCTACCCCCACGAATTTTCTGGTGGGCAGCGGCAGAGAATCGCCATTGCCCGGGCATTAGTGCTAAAACCGGCGTTGATTCTGCTGGACGAGCCGACCTCGGCCCTCGACCGGACAGTGCAACGCCAAGTGGTGGAGCTGCTGCGTTCACTGCAAACCAAGTACAACCTGACGTATCTGTTTATCAGCCATGACCTGGCTGTCGTCAAAGCGCTGAGCCACCAGCTGATGGTGGTCAAGCAGGGCCAAGTGGTCGAACAGGGAGACGCGCAAAGTATTTTTGCCGCCCCCAAACATCCGTATACACAGCAGTTGCTGGAAGCCGCTTTCCTGGCACCAGCCACTGCGCAATAACCTGAAAAGAGAGGAGCAACACATGGGTTTTCTCGCCGGTAAGCGCGTACTGATCGTCGGTGTCGCCAGCAAGCTGTCCATCGCATCCGGCATCGCTGCCGCCATGCATCGCGAGGGCGCTGAGCTTGCCTTCACTTATCAGAACGACAAACTCAAGGGTCGTGTCGAAGAGTTCGCACAGAGCTGGGGTTCGAACCCGGACCTGTGCTTCCCGTGCGACGTGGCCAGCGATGAAGAAATCGCCAAGGTCTTCGTTGAGCTGGGCAAGAAGTGGGACGGCCTGGACTGCATCGTGCACTCCGTCGGCTTCGCCCCGGGCGACCAACTGGACGGCGACTTCACCGAAGCCACCACCCGTGAAGGTTTCCGCATCGCTCACGACATCAGCGCCTACAGCTTCGTGGCCCTGGCCAAGGCCGGTCGCGAAATGATGAAGGGCCGCAATGGCAGCCTGTTGACCCTGTCGTACCTGGGCGCCGAGCGCACCATGCCCAACTACAACGTGATGGGCATGGCCAAGGCTTCCCTGGAAGCTGGCGTGCGTTACCTGGCCGGCTCCCTGGGCCCGGACGGCACCCGCGTCAACTGCGTATCGGCTGGCCCGATCCGTACCCTCGCGGCTTCCGGCATCAAGAACTTCCGCAAGATGCTGGCCGCCAACGAAGCGCAAACCCCGCTGCGTCGCAACGTCACCATCGACGAAGTCGGCAACGCCGGCGCCTTCCTGTGCTCGGACCTGGCGTCCGGCATCAGCGGCGAAATCATGTACGTGGACGGTGGTTTCAACACCACGGCCATGGGTAGCCTCGAAGAGTAATCTTCGGCTCTCCCACTAAAAAACCCGCCTCTTCAGGCGGGTTTTTTATGCCCGAGATTTCAACCCTGACGCAATCCCCTGTAGGAGCTGGCTTGCCAGCGAAAGCGGTGTGTCAGTCACAGAGATGATGAATGTGCTGACGTCTTCGCCAGCAAGCCGGCTCCTACAAGGTTACCTACCTACCTGCCTGCCTGCCTGCCTGCCTGCCTGCCTGCCTGCCTAACGGTGCAACACCTTTTCGGTCTCTGCCAGCAATCCCTCGACATCATGGTGTAGATTGGCGTCGTATTCGATCTGCCCGATACTGAAGCGGATGTCATAACCGCGGTGCACCGTGGCATTGCGCTCGTCGAGCATCTCTTCGAGGCGTGCCTTGATCGGAGCGATGTCCACCCAGCCCGAGCCGGTCAACAACGCGACAAATTCATCGTCACCAAGCCGACCAATCACGTCGTTTTCGCGAAACGCGATGCGCAGTACGTCCGCGAAGGTTTTCAGGGCGTCGTCACCCTCGGCACGGCCATACAGATAATTGATGTGTTTGAAGTCATCGAGATCGAAAAACAGCAGGGTCGCTGGACTGCCCAATTGTTGGCAGGCGTCCAGTCCCAGTTGGGCAAGCGCCCTGAAGCCGTGACGATTGGAGAGTAGCGTCAGCTCATCCATGCTCGACATTTGCAAGCCCATCAGTTCCTGCTCGGCCTTGCGGGCCAGGTCGCGCAACAATTCGCGCTCCTGCAGAGGAGTACGCAGGGGGTCTGCGCAAGCACTGTGTTTGACCGGTTTGCCTGGGATCAGCATTACTCACTCCATTGGCGGGTATGTTCTTTAGAGTCGTCCATACCCGGTTTGACTCCCTGTTAACGGACCACCGGTCAACCGCCCTCGATCGGACAGGGCCCTCCCGCGTCCGCCCATTGCTTGAACCGGCTGACAAAAATGTCGTGCGGCACCGGCACCGGCGCGCGCCCCACACCCGGATTCCAGCCCCAGAGCACCAGTTTGTCCTCACTGACATGCTTGATCAACGCGGCGAAATCACGATCGCCATTGCTCGAGCGGTCCTTGATCATGGCGCACAACTTGTCCGCCGGCAGGCCGATCCAGGCCATTTTGTGCGCCGCCGGGGGCAGGCTCCAGTGCGGGGCTCCGGGCGGCATGCCAGGGCCATAGCTGGCTGGCGGATTGCGTTCGGCATGACAGGTGGTACAGGGCAAACCGGCAGCGCCCTTGCCATCCATGCCCCGCACCACATCCATCGAGTGGGGAAGGCCGGCGTCGAACTGCAACGGTGAATCCCCGGGGATATGGCAGTTCTGGCAGCGCGGGCTCTGGAAGACCTTTTTGCACGGTATCGAATGCCTTCACTGCCTCCTTTTCATCAGCAAGCACGTGCTCCGCGTAAGCGACCAGACCAATCAATACCATCGCGCCCAGCAGCAGGTGTCGTTTCATCTCACACCCCCGCCAGTTGCAGCGGCAGCTCGCGCAGGCGCTGCCCGGTCAGGGCGAACACCGCATTGGCCACCGCCGGCGCCGTGGGCGGTACGCCGGCTTCGCCGATACCGCCGGGTTTCTCGCTACTGGGCACGATATGCACTTCGACCAGCGGCATTTCATTGAGCCGCAGCACCTGATAATCGTGATAATTGGACTGCTCTACCTGTCCGTCCTTGAACGTCAGTTTGCTGTGCAAGGTAAATCCGAGGCCGAACGTAATCGCCGACTCCATTTGCGCGGCGATGCTCATCGGGTTGACCGCAATGCCGCAATCCACCGCGCACACCACCCGATGCACACGGATCGCCAGGTTGTCCTGGGACACTTCGGCGACTTGGGCAACGTAACTGCCGAACGACTCATGCACCGCGACACCCAAGACGTGGCCGTCCGGCAAAGGGGCCTTCCAGCCGGCTTTCTCGACGGCCAGGTTCAGCACGCCCAGATGCCGTGGATGATCCTTGAGCAGGGTTCGTCGATAGTCGACCGGGTCCTTGCCGGCCGCCTCGGCCAGTTCGTCGATCAGCGACTCCATCACGAACGCGGTATGGGTGTGCCCGACCGAACGCAGCCAGAGCACGCTGATCCCGGTTTTCGGCGAATGCAGGTCAACCTGGTGATGGGCCAGCCCCGTGAGGTAAGGACTGTCGGCAACCCCTTCGACAGACGTCTTGTCGATGCCATCCTTGACCATGGTCGCCTCCAACGAGGTGCCGGCCATGATCGACTGCCCGACCATGACATGCTTCCAGGCGATGGGCAGGCCCGCGGCATCCAGGCCGATGCGTGCGTGATGCAGGAACGCCGAGCGGTAATAACCTCCGCGGATATCATCCTCGCGCGACCAGACGGTTTTCACCGGTTCCCCCGCGGCCTTGGCGACTTCCACGGCTTCAGCGACAAAATCCGAGGTGGGATTGGCCCGGCGACCAAAACCGCCGCCCAAAAACTGGGTATGAATCTCCACCTGTTCCGGTTTGAGCCCGGTGATTTTCCCCGCGATCATTTGATCCAGAGTCTGAAACTGGGTGCCGGTCCAGATCTCGCATTTGTTCCGGGTTATTTTGACGGTGCAATTAAGAGGCTCCATTGGCGCGTGGGCCAGGTAGGGCACGCTGTATTCGACATCGACGGTTTTCACCGCCTTGCCCATGGTGCCGTCGGTGTCGCCGGCCTTGCTGGCTGAAAGACCGGGGGTGGTCGCGAGTTTGCGGAAGTTTTCCAGCAATGCCTGACTGTCGAGCCCGGTATTCGGCCCCAGGTCCCAGTCGATCTTCAACGCATCGCGCCCCCAGCTTCGCCGCCCAATAGTGATCGGCAATCACCGCGACGCCCGTGGGCACCTGTAACACCTTATGCACGCCCGGAATCGCCAGCGCTTCGGCGCCTTCGAAGGACTTGACGCTGCCACCGAACACCGGTGAACGGGCGACCATGGCGGTCATCAGGCCATCGAATTGCACGTCGATGCCGAATTTGGCCCGGCCGGTGATTTTCTCCGGGGTGTCCAGGCGCTTGGTGGGCTTGCCGATGAGCGTCCAGTCCTTGGCCTCCTTGAACTTGATCGAAGCCGGATCCGGCATGGGCAGCTTGCCGGCATCATCGGCCAGTTCGCCGTAGGTGGCGCGCCGGTCACCGGCAATCACCACGCCCGCTTCGGTGCGAATCCCGGAAGGCGCAACATTGAAGCGCTTGGCTGGCGGCATCGATCAGCATCAACCGCGCCGTGGCGCCGGCCTGGCGGTAACGATCGAACTCCATCCAGGTCGAGGTGGACCCGCCGGTAATCTGCATCCCGCCAAACGCGGCCAGGCCATAATCGGCGGCCGACGCGGGTGCATGCTCGACGCGGATTTTCGACCAGTCGGCCTCCAGTTCTTCGGCGATCAACATGGTCAGGCCGGTCCAGATGCCCTGGCCCATCTCCGAATGGCCGAGCAGCACGGTGACGCTGTCGTCATTGCCGATCCGCAAAAAGGCGTTGGGGGCGAAGACCTTGCCTTGATTCTCGGCGCCGCTGGCAAAACGATGGGCACCGGGGATGACAAACGCCACCACCAGACCGCCACCCAGCCATGCGCTGCCCTGGAGAAAACCGCGGCGCGATAACGGTTTGATGCTGTTCATTGCTCAGGCTCCCGTCAACATGGCATCAACCGATTTCGGCAGCGCGTTTGACCGCGGCACGGATCCTTGGGTAGGTGCCGCAGCGGCAAATGTTGCCGGAAAGCGCCTGATCGATGTCGCTGTCAGTGGGGTGGGGAATCTTCGCCAGCAAGGCGGCCGCCGACATGATCTGCCCCGACTGGCAGTAACCGCACTGGACCACATCGAGTTCGGCCCAGGCTTGTTGCACCGGGTGCGAGCCGTCGGTGGACAGGCCTTCGATGGTGAGGATTTTCTGCCCGTGGGCCACGGCCGTGGCGGGCGTGACGCAGGAACGCAGCGGCGCACCGTCGACGTGCACGGTGCAGGCACCGCACTGGGCCATGCCGCAACCGAATTTGGTGCCGGTCAGGTGCGCGACATCGCGCAGGACCCAGAGCAGCGGCATGTCCGCCGGAACGTCCAGCGCCTGATCCTTGCCATTGATGTTAAGGGTCAGCATGGCGAATGTCCTCAGACTCACGGTGTTCTGAAGGGGCTCTGTGCATGACGCCATCATGTGGGGGCGAGCCTCGGGTTATCCCTACAGCTAAGCGCAAATTTCCCTGTGGGACAGGTTCATCGACCACCGGTCACTTGATGGCCGTCTTTATGACGACCAGAGGCTGACTTGCTGCATTGCAGCGCGCCTTTGACGGCGAGAGCTAATACACTGCGAAACCGATCCGTCGCGGACGTTGACCATGAAACACACCGTTGCCAAAGACACAGGCAAGGCCCCGCGTTTCTGGCGTGATGACGCCCTGCCCTTCATCGAAGCCCGCTCCATCGTCGATGGGCGCGAGGTCTGCTACACCCGGCACGCCCATGAGCACTTTTCCATAGGGGCGATCACCGTCGGGTGCAGTACCTATCTCCACGAGCAATCGGCATTCCAGGTCAGTGCCGGCACCGTCGTGCTGATGAATCCCGGCGATGTCCATGCCTGCAATCCCATTGATAATCAGCCCTGGTCGTACTTGATGTTATACGTCGATACGCCGTGGCTCACGGATCTGCAGCACCAGCTCGGGTTCAGCCACGACCTCGCGTTTCGGCGGTTTTCCGTCACCCATGACCGCGACGCGCAGCTGTTTACTGGCCTGACGGGCTTGTACGACGTGTTGGTTGACGATCAGCAGGACGTGCTGCGCAAACACAGCACGGCGGTGGAGTTTTTCACCGAGGTACAGCTACGGCTCAACCCGGTCGATCCACCGCTGCGCGAGCCCAATTTCAAACTGGAGCGGGCGGCAGACTACATCCGCGACAACTGCACGCAAATGCTCAAGCTCGAAGACATTTGCGCGGCCGCCCAGCTGTCGCCGTCTTATCTGATCCGTGCATTCAAGCAGCATTACGGCATGACGCCCCATGCGTTTCTGGTCAACCGGCGCATCCAGTTCGCCCGGGATCGACTGCGCAGCGGCAAGCTGATCGCCGATGTCGCGCTGGAAGCGGGGTTTGCCGACCAGGCGCATTTTCAACGGGCGTTCAAACAACACCTGGCGGCGACACCGGGGCAGTATCGCGGCTGAAACCAGCACGATCTCTGTGGCGAGGGAGCAAGCTCCCTCGCCACAGAGATCTGCGTCAATACGCCTGAGGCAACACCAGGTAAATGGCACTCACCGCCAGCAACAACGCCATGCTCCGGTTGAACAAGCGCATACCCGCCGGGTTGTGCAAATAGCCGCGCAAAAAGGTCCCGGCATAAGCCCAGCAGCCGACGGACACATAGCAGATCACCAGGTACACCGCGGCAAACTGCCAGACCAGCCGCGCCTCGCCATCGGCGACAAACGCGCCCATGCCGGCCACGCAAGCCAGCCAGGCTTTCGGGTTGAGCCACTGCATGACAGCGCCGTAGAGCATCGACGGTGCCCGGCCCGGCGCCTTCGCTTCGAGATGGCCCTTGTCGGCGGCGAGCTTGAAGGCCATGTACAACAGGAACGTCACACCGGCCCATTGCACCACCTGCGTCAACGCTGGCCAAAGCAGCAACAGCTCATGCAAGCCCAATCCCATCAGAACCAGCAGCAATACAAAGCCCAGCGTCGCACCGGCCACATGCCGCTGACTGGCCCGGAAGCCGAAACGCGCCCCCGAACTCAACGCCACGATATTCACCGGCCCCGGCGTGATCGACGCTACGAGGGCAAACGCCGCCATGGACATAATCAGACTCATCGCACCTTTCTTCCATTCAGTTGAACCAGGCCCCAAGGTAGAGAGCGGCTCGATGGCTGTATTGAACAAAACACCCCTCACCTGTACCGCGATTGACGCGCACCACTGTACGGGTCGAGCCACGCTGCACCTATGGTAAAAATACCGCTCTCGCTTCAGGAGCCCCGTCATGGACCTCGCCACCCTCTCCCTCTTCCTCCCCGCCTGCTTCGCCCTGAACATGGCGCCAGGCCCGAACAACCTGTTGTCGGTCAGCAATTCGACTCGCTACGGCTACCGCACCGCGTGTGTCGCCCGGCATCGGCCGGCTGCTGGCGTTCGCCGGGATGATCGCCCCTCGCGTCGGCGGGGCTGGCGGTGGTGCTGCAAACCTCGGAGCTGCTGTTCTACGGGATCAAGATCGTCGCGCGCCTATCTGTTCTATCTCGCCTGGCAGTTGTGGCGCGCGATCCCGGGACGCAAGACACTGTTGCGGGAGCGTCGGTGGGCACGCTGAGATTGGCGCGCCAGGAATTTCTGGTGGCGGCCGGCAATCCGAAAGCGATCCTGATCTTCACCGCATTCCTGCCACAGTTCGTTGACCCGGCCCGGGCAATCACCCCGCAATTTGCGCTGTTGGGCGCGTTGTTCCTGATGCTGGAATGGATTGCGATCGGCGCCTACGCCTACATGGGCCTGCACATGCGCCGCTGGTTTGCCCAGCCTCGGGGCAAGCGGCTATTCAACCGTTGCTGTGCGGGGTTGTTGTCGGCGGCGGCTTCGGTGTTGCTGATGGCCCGCCGGACCTGAACTGCCCGGCTCCAATGTGGGAGCGAGCCTGCTCGCGAAGAGGCCATTACATTCAACATCAATGTTGACTGCGACACCGCTTTCGCCGGCAAGACTGTCTCGCTCCCACACTGGATCTATGGAATTC
Organism: Pseudomonas sp. VI4.1; assembly: GCF_002029345.1. NCBI lineage: Bacteria > Pseudomonadati > Pseudomonadota > Gammaproteobacteria > Pseudomonadales > Pseudomonadaceae > Pseudomonas > Pseudomonas sp. VI4.1. The sequence continues at coordinate 19,259 of NZ_MULM01000140.1, read as the reverse complement.
TCTGTCGATTTTCCGGTGGAGGTACCGGTCGGCGCGTCTTATGCTCAGCCCATGAACTTACAAAACACTTTGCTGCCGCCCCACGCCGAGATGGTTCGCGCCATGCTCGAACGAGACACCGCCTACGAGGGGGTGTTCTTTACCGCGGTCAAGACCACCGGCATCTTCTGTCGCCCCGGTTGCACCGCGCGCAAGCCCAAGCCGGAGAACGTCGAGTTCTTTGCCCATGCCGATGAATGCCTGTCGGCCGGCTACCGCGCCTGCCTGCGCTGCAAACCACTGGACGCGGCGGCTATCGCTCCGGACTGGGTGCAAAAGCTGCTCGCGGCGGTGGACGCCGATCCCGACCTGCGCTGGAGCGATGCGCAGTTGCTCGCAGAAGGCATCGAGCCACTGAAACTGCGGCGCTGGTTCAAGCAGCATTTCGGCATGACCTTCCACGCCTGGCTGCGCACCCGCCGCCTCGGCATGGCCTTGGGCGGGATCAAGCAGGGCGACTCCATCGATCACGCGGCGTTCGACTCAGGCTACGAATCACTGAGCGGTTTCCGCGATGCCTTTCAAAAGTCCTTCCACATCACCCCCGGCCGCGCCATCAACAGCGAGCCGCTACTGTTCACTCGCCTGACCACGCCCCTGGGGCCGATGATCGCCATGGCCGAACGCCGGGGGCTGGTGTTGCTGGAGTTTCTCGACCGGCCGGCTCTGACCCGGGAAGTCGAAGAATTGCAGCAGCGCTACGGCTATGCCGTGGCGCCCGGGCACAATAGCCATTTACGCCAGATCGAAGAGGAACTGGCAGCGTATTTCGCCGGCAAACTGACCGGGTTCAACGTGCCGCTGCACCTGCCAGGCAGCGAATTCGCCCGCAAGGTGTGGGCCGAACTGGCGAAGATTCCCTACGGCCAGACCAGCACCTATGGCACCATCGCCGCGCAACTGGGCAAGCCTGGGGCGAGCCGCGCCGTGGGCCTGGCGAACGGGCACAACCGCCTTGCGATTGTCTTGCCCTGCCACCGGGTGATCGGTGCAGACGGCTCGCTGACCGGCTACGGTGGAGGACAACCGCGCAAGGCGTTTCTGCTCAGGCTGGAACAAACCGCGGTGCAGCTTACCGAACACCTTGCGTTCTGATCCACGCCGCTGATGATCATCATCACGAAGGACAACCCGACTTCCATGCCCGATCCGTACCTGCCCGCCACCGAGTTTATGGCATCCATCGACGACGACTGGCGCCGCCACATCGCCGCCATCGGCCCCTGCCTGCATCAGCCCCATGCGGCTCGCGATCCTTATGAATCGCTGGTGCGGGCGATTGCCTACCAGCAACTGCACGCCCGGGCCGGAGACGCGATAGTAGGAAGGTTGCTGGCGTTGTTTCCAGGGGGGGCATTCCCCAGGCCTGAACAGATTGTCGCGACGGACTTCGAGCAGATGCGCAGTTGCGGGTTCTCCGCCAGCAAGATCGCGACCATTCAAGGGATTGCTCAAGCGACCTTGGATGGCGTGGTACCTGATTTCGCCACGGCGCTGGCCATGGATGACGAGGCGTTGATCGAACGCTTGATCACTCTGCGCGGGGTCGGGCGTTGGACGGTGGAAATGTTGCTGATCTATAGCCTGGAACGCCCGGATATTTTGCCGGCCGATGACTTTGGCGTGCGTGAGGGTTATCGGCGGCTCAAGGGGCTGGAGGTGCAGCCGACGCGCAAGCAGATGATTGAGATCGGGCTGGCTTGGAGTCCTTGTCGGACGGTGGCTTCCTGGTATTTGTGGCGGGTGCCCGGCCGGTAGACCGCGTTACCCTTCCATCGCGGGCAAGCCCGCTCCCACAAGGGATCTTTGAACACCCACGATCCCCTGTGGGAGCGAGGCTTGCCCGCGAAGAGGCCGGCACATTCACCACAAACCGCTAGGCTGTCTTGGGTAAGCCAAAGACCCGCCGGAGGTTCCCATGCAACTCGAAGGCTCCTGCCATTGCGGCGCGGTGTCGTTCAGCTTGACCAGCGCCCACCCCTACCCGTACCAGCGCTGCTACTGCTCGATCTGCCGCAAGACCCAAGGCGGCGGCGGTTATTCGATCAATATTGGGGGTGACGCCGCCAGCCTGAAAGTGCGCGGCCGCAAACACATTACGATCTACCACGCACGACTCAAGGAAGAAGGCGCCCAACGTGCGCACCGCAGCACCGCCGAACGACATTTCTGCTCCCTGTGCGGCTCCGGCTTGTGGCTGTTCAGCCCGGAGTGGCCGGAATTGATCCACCCGTTTGCATCAGCCATCGACACCCCGCTGCCGGTGCCGCCGGAACACACGCACTTGTTGCTCGATTCCAGGGCGCCGTGGGTGGAAGTCGAAGTGCGTCCTGGTGACAAGCAGTTCGAGGTCTATCCCGAAGAGTCGATCGCCGAGTGGCATGAGCGCCTGGGTTTGAGCCGATAAGGCGCTTCACCGTCTTCAGGCGAGTACCGGCACACCACTGTGGAACCGGAACTCCACATCCGGCGATTCGATCAACGCCTGCTCGGCAACGCGAACCCTGTCGATCACCTGGGCGATGTCCTTGGCGTCACCATATTGATAGGCCAGTTTCAAATAACCCTGAAAATGCCGCGCCTCGCTTTTCAGCAGGCCGAAGTAGAACTTGCCCAGCTCTTCATCCAGATGCGGCACCAGCGCCTCGAAACGCTCGCAGCTGCGGGCCTCGATAAACGCGCCGACCACCAGGGTGTCCACCAGCTTGACCGGTTCGTGGCTGCGCACCACTTTGCGCAAGCCCGAGGCGTAACGCCCGGCGGACAGCTGACGCAACTCGATCTTGCGCTTCTTCATCAGCGCATGACCTGTTCGTGGTGCACCAGCTCTTCCCGGGCCAGGCGCGACATCAGGTTGATCAGGTCGACGTGGGAGTGATACTTGGCAATCAGGCTCAATGCCGTGCTGGCGGCCTTGAATTCGCAGTTCTTGTGATCGATCAGCAGGGTTTCCTGATCGGCCAGCGCGGCCTGGATCCAGCCGTCGGGGGTCCGGCAGCCGAGGAACTCGTGAATTTCGGGAAGGATCATGGGGCTCACGGATAAAAGGTTCAAAACGAAGGGCGCCGATTATACCGGCCTGCCGGCAGACCACCAGCCGCGACCGTTGATATGCATCAAGTCCCGAATGCCCGGCCAGCAACTATAGTTGTCCAACGCAGTATTTTTACCATCCTGGAGATCCCGATCATGCAAGCCATCCGCAGCATCCTGGTGGTCCTTGAGCCCGAACACTCGGAAAGCCTGGCGCTCAAACGGGCCAAACTGATTGCCGGTGTGACCCAGGCCCATCTGCACCTGCTGGTCTGTGACCGCAAACATGACCACAGCGCCATGCTGGGCGTACTGAAGGCTGCCCTGTTGGAGGACGGTTTCAGCGTCACCACCGAGCAAGCCTGGAATGAAAGCCTGCACGAAACCATCGTCGATGTGCAGCAGGCGGAAGGCTGCGGGCTGGTGATCAAACAGCATTACCCCGACAGTCCGTTGAAAAAAGCCCTGCTGACCCCGGCAGACTGGAAACTGCTGCGCTACTGTCCAACCCCGGTGCTGTTGGTCAAGACGTCGAAACCCTGGACCGGCGGGGTCATTCTGGCGGCGATCGACGTCGGCAATACCGATGGCGAACACCGCACCTTGCACGCCAGTATCGTCGACCACGGTTATGACATCGCCAGCCTGGCCAGAGCCCATTTGCATGTGGTCAGTGCCCATCCCTCGCCGATGCTGTCGGCCGCCGACCCGACCTTGCAACTCAGCGAAACCATCGAGGCCCGCTATCGCGAGCAGTGCAAGGCCTTTCAGGCCGAGTTCGACATTGATGACGAGCACCTGCATATCGCGGAAGGCCCGGCGGATGTGCTGATTCCGTATATGGTGCACAAGCTGGGTGCGTCGGTGACGGTGATCGGCACGGTTGCGCGGTCCGGTTTATCCGGGGCATTGATCGGCAATACGGCGGAAGTGGTGCTGGATGCGGTGGAGAGTGACGTGCTGGTATTGAAGCCGGATACGATCATGGATCATCTGGAGGAGATTGTGACCCAGCATTGAGATCCGCGCTGCCGGGTAGATCGCCTTCGCTGGCAAGCCGGCTCCTACAGGGATGCGCGGTCAACTGTAGGATCTGGCTTGCCAGCGCAGCTTTTAAAATCAACCGCCGAACGCATCCCTGAGAAACCCCGGCGCAATGTAACGCTGGTAATGCGCCTCCGAGAGCAAAAAGAACTCACGATCGATGGCATCACGCAGTTCCGGCAGGTTCCAGTCGCGAAACTCCGGCATCAGCACCATCCCGTAGGCTTCCAGATTGTTGATCACCCGCGCACCACGGGCGATCAGCTGATAAGCCCAGCAATATTGCGACTGATGCGGCACAAAACGGATTTTGCGTTGCTCCAGCTGCCATCGCAGGCGCTGGGGATCGAAAATTTCCAGCTTGCTGGCCATCACTTGGGACAGCAACTGCTCAAGTCGCAGCCACACCGCACGTTTTTCTTCCTCGTTGTACCCGTTCCAGTTGATCACTTCATGGTGGAAACGCTTGCAGCCACGGCACACCAAGTCACCGTAAACAGTGGAGCAAAGGCCGACGCAGGGGGTCTTGATGGTCTGATTGGGCATAGGTAGGAGAACACGGGAAAGCAGAACAGATGGGCATGTTAGCCCTTTGTCTAACATTCATCACCCCTCAAAATTCAGCCCCGAACTTACCTTTAATTTTTTTTTCCCGTAGAATCAGCCAGCCTTTTAAGGCGCCAATGTCCGTTAGAAGCTGTTTTCAAAGCGTCACGAGCACAGTCGTTCCTTCAGAGCGGTGTTGGCGAAGGGTTTTTCCAGCGGGGAAAAGCCCAACGCCAACCCTCATCAGCTCCCGTTCTGCAGGCGTAAAACTTTGAAAGCAGCTTCTGTAAGGAATTGTCGGTAATTCTGGCTGAGTGGCCCAAAACGCCATGAAGCGCATGAGTACGGCAATTTCGGGATGAGCGTCCCGGACACCCAGATGGGACCACTGATGAGGGTAATAACTGTGCTTGAAGCCTACCGCAAACATATCGAAGAGCGTGCAGCACTGGGTATCGTTCCCCAGCCGCTTAACGCCGAACAAACTGCAGGCCTGGTCGAGCTGCTGAAGAATCCCCCGGCTGGCGAAGAAGCTTTCCTCGTTGACCTGATCACCAATCGCGTTCCGCCTGGCGTGGACGAAGCAGCCTATGTAAAAGCCGGCTTCCTGTCTGCACTGGCCAAAGGCGAAGCCACCTCCCCTCTGCTCGACAAGAAACGCGCTGTTGAACTGCTCGGCACCATGCAAGGCGGCTACAACATCGTGACCCTGGTCAACCTGCTGGACGACGCCGAACTGGCGCCAGTAGCGGCCGAAGAACTCAAGCACACCCTGCTGATGTTCGACGCTTTCCACGACGTGGCGGAAAAAGCCAAGAACGGTAACGTTCACGCCCAAGGCGTACTGCAATCCTGGGCTGACGGCGAGTGGTTCAAGAACCGCCCGGTGCTGGCCGACAAGATCAGCCTGCGGGTGTTCAAGGTCACCGGCGAAACCAACACCGACGACCTGTCCCCTGCCCCGGATGCCTGGTCCCGCCCGGACATCCCGCTGCACGCCCTGGCCATGCTGAAAATGGCCCGCGACGGCATCGTGCCGGACGTACAAGGCGCCATCGGTCCGATGAAGCAGATCGAAGAAATGCGCAACTCCGGCTTCCCGATCGCCTACGTTGGCGACGTGGTCGGTACCGGTTCTTCGCGTAAATCGGCTACCAACTCGGTGCTGTGGTTCTTCGGCGACGACGTTCCTTTCGTGCCGAACAAGCGTGCCGGCGGCTTCTGCTTCGGCAGCAAGATCGCTCCGATCTTCTACAACACCATGGAAGATGCCGGCGCCCTGCCAATCGAGTTCGACGTTACCAACATGAACATGGGCGATGTCATCGACCTGTACCCGCATGCTGGCAAAGTCTGCAAACACGGCACCGACGAAGTCCTGACCACCTTCGAAATGAAGACCCCGGTGCTGTTGGACGAAGTCCGTGCCGGCGGTCGTATTCCGCTGATCATCGGCCGCGGCCTGACCGATAAGGCTCGCGCCGAACTGGGCCTGCCAGCGTTCGACCTGTTCAAGAAACCGGATGCCCCGATCGAAAGCACCAAGGGTTTCACCCTGGCGCAAAAAATGGTCGGCAAGGCGTGCGGCGTAGAAGGTGTACGTCCGGGTACTTACTGCGAACCGAAAATGACCACCGTCGGTTCCCAGGACACCACCGGTCCGATGACCCGCGACGAACTGAAAGACCTGGCATGCCTGGGCTTCTCGGCCGACCTGGTAATGCAGTCGTTCTGCCACACCGCGGCGTATCCAAAGCCGATCGACGTGACCACCCACCACACCCTGCCTGACTTCATGATGACCCGCGGCGGCGTTTCCCTGCGTCCGGGCGACGGCATCATCCACAGCTGGCTGAACCGCATGCTGCTGCCGGACACCGTCGGTACCGGTGGTGACTCCCACACCCGTTTCCCGATGGGCATTTCGTTCCCGGCCGGTTCCGGTCTGGTTGCGTTCGCTGCTGCCACCGGCGTGATGCCGCTGGACATGCCGGAATCGATCCTGGTGCGCTTCAAAGGCAAGATGCAACCGGGCGTCACCCTGCGCGACCTGGTTCACGCCATTCCTTACTTCGCGATTCAGGCTGGCCTGCTGACCGTCGAGAAGAAAGGCAAGAAGAACGCCTTCTCCGGCCGCATCCTGGAAATCGAAGGCCTGGACAACCTGAGCATCGAACAGGCTTTCGAGCTGTCCGACGCCTCGGCCGAACGTTCGGCTGCCGGTTGCACCATCAAGCTGTCGAAAGAGTCGATCACCGAATACCTGAGCTCCAACATCACCCTGCTGCGCTGGATGATCGGCGAAGGCTACGGCGATGCACGGACCCTGGAACGTCGTGCGCAAGCGATGGAAGCCTGGATTGCCAACCCTGAGTTGATGGTTGCCGATGCTGACGCCGAATACGCTGAAATCATCGAAATCGACCTGGCCGACATCAAGGAGCCTGTGCTCTGCGCGCCGAACGATCCGGACGACGCCCGTCTGCTGTCCAGCGTTGCTGGCGAGAAGATCGACGAAGTGTTCATCGGTTCGTGCATGACCAACATCGGTCACTTCCGCGCCGCCGGCAAGTTGCTGGAACAGGTCAAGGGTCAGCTGCCAACCCGTCTGTGGCTGTCGCCGCCGACCAAGATGGACGCTCACCAGCTGACCGAGGAAGGCTACTACGGCATCTACGGCAAGGCTGGCGCCCGCATGGAAATGCCAGGTTGCTCGCTGTGCATGGGTAACCAGGCACGCGTAGAGCCGAATTCGACAGTCGTGTCGACTTCGACCCGTAACTTCCCGAACCGTCTGGGTGACGGCGCGAACGTTTACCTGGCTTCGGCTGAGTTGGCGTCCGTTGCGTCCATCCTGGGTCGCCTGCCGACCGTCGAGGAGTACATGGAGTACGCTGGCAAGATCGACAGCATGGCGGCCGATGTCTACCGCTACCTGTCCTTCGACCAGATCGCCGAGTTCCGTGAAGCTGCTGCGAACGCCAACATCCCGGTCGTTCAAGCCTAACGCTGCAACGCAATAAAAAAACGCCGCCCATCGTGAGATGAGCGGCGTTTTTTTTATGCCTGCACCCGGCACCCTGTAGGAGCGAGGCTTGCCCGCGAAGAACGATAACGCGGTCCACCATTTGTCCGCGTGATGGCCTTCGCGGGCAAGCCTCGCTCCTACAGCTCTCACGCACTCAGCGAATAGATCAACGCCGAAATCGCCACCAGGCCCACCGCCGTCACGAAGACGTTGGAAGCCTGACCGCGATAACGCGCCATCGCCGGTACTTTACGGATGGCATACATCGGCATCAAAAACAGAATCGCCGCAATGATCGGGCCACCCAGGGTTTCGATCATCCCCAGGATGCTCGGGTTCAGCGTGGCAACAATCCAGCAGACCACCAGCATGAACGCCGCCGTCATACGGTCCAGGGTCTTCGGTGCCGGGCGCTTGCCACTCTTCACGATCAGTCCTTTAAGACCTTCGCTGGCACCAATGTAGTGACCGAGGAACGACTTGGAAATCGCCACGAACGCAATCAACGGTGCCGCAAAGGCGATGGTCGGATTGCTGAAGTGGTTAGCCAGGTAGGACAGGATCGACAGGTTCTGCGCCTTGGCCTCGGCCAGTTGCGCCGGCGACAGGGTCAGCACGCAACTGAACACGAAAAACAGTACCATCACCACCATCAAGCCGTGGGCCCGGGACAGGATCTGCGAGCTGCGCTCCTGGGCGTGATCGCCGTAACGACGTTTCTGGTCCACCGCAAACGCCGAGATGATCGGCGAGTGGTTGAACGAAAACACCATCACCGGAATCGCCAGCCACAAGGTGTGCAACAACGCCGAGGGTTCAGGCAGCGTGGATGCGGTGGCGAGGATGCCGCCGTTCCAGTGCGGAATCAGGAACACCGCGAGAAACAGCAGGGCCACGATAAACGGATAGACCATCAGGCTCATGGCCTTGATGATCGCTTGCTCGCCGCAACGCACCACGGCCAGCAGGCCGAGGATCAGCACCAGCGACAGTACGGCGCGCGGGGGTGGCATGATGTGCAGTTGATGCTCGAGAAAACTGCCCACGGTGTTGGTCAGGGCCACACTGTAGATCAGCAGGATCGGGAAGATCGCAAAGAAGTAGAGCAAGGTGATCAGCGCGCCGGCCTTGATCCCGAAGTGCTCTTCCACCACTTCGGTGATGTCCGCGCCTTCGCGACCGGACAGCACAAAGCGGGTCAAGCCACGGTGTGCGTAAAACGTCATGGGGAACGCCAATACTGCCAGGATCAGCAGCGGCCAAAAGCCGCCCAGACCTGCATTGATCGGCAAAAACAGCGTGCCAGCCCCGATGGCCGTGCCAAACAGGCCCAGCATCCAGGTGGTGTCATGGCGATTCCAGCGGGTAAGGCTTGCTGGTGTCGCCGCTACAAAGCGTTCGTCGACGCTATTGGCCTGATCATTCATCCGGTGGGATCTCCGCATTCCGGTCACTTGCTACCCGGTCAGGGCGAGTCGGAAAAAACCGACAGGCAGCGCCCTGGCCGAAACAGGGGCGCGATTGTCCGGGATTAATGAACAGAATTAAAGACTTAGCTGAGGAGCGGTGGTGCGGATCAGTCGAGAGGGGGTCGATGTACCCCTGCAGGAGCGACGGCGCCCTTGCGTCCGAATCAAATAGATTGTTTAAACAATCCATTTGCCAATATTTCACCCTGATGTATGTTCAATCCAGGTTCCGTCGGCAGCCCTCATCGCGGAGACAAGCCATGCCACTGGTTCGCGTCGATATCAAGAAGCATCAGGATCCCACCCACGCCAAACGCATCGGGCAATTGATCTACGCCGCCATGCACAGCGCCATTGGCGTGCCAGAGAACGATAATTTTCAGATTCTTGCCGAGCACGATGAACAGCATTTCATTTTCGATCCCGGCTATCTGGGTATCAACCGCACCGACAACCTGGTGGTGATTCAAATCACACTGAGCGAAGGCCGCACCGTCGAACAGAAAAAGTTGCTCTATAAAACCATCGCTGAGCGCCTTAATGCGCAACTGGCGGTACGACTGGAAGATGTTTTCATCAACCTGGTGGAAGTGAAGAAAGAGAACTGGTCGTTCGGCAACGGCATTGCGCAGTACGCCATCTGAGCGCTCTTATATTACATACAGTATTGATCGCCTTGCAATGTCGACGCGTAGGAAAACGCCTACATCCAACACTTCTATAAACAAGTGTGACAAAGCAAGTCTGAGTGCCATGCACTCTGAATTGTTACAAGCAACTACTCGGCATTGAACAACCCGCATTTCCAGCTTATATTTTTCAAGCATTGAATTTGAATGATTAGTAACGCGCCTCAAAAAACAGTCGAGGAGTTATCCGCATGCAAAAAAACAACATCACTTCCACACTCCTTCTTGCCGCGGCATTGTTGTGTCCTTTGAGTAGCTTTGCGCAACAGGCCCCCGCCATTAGCGATATTCGGGAGCTGGCATCCTCTCCTCGGTGGCTGACAACCAAGGTCTATATAGAGGGCGCACCACAAACGGATGTCAAAGAAAATTATCCCGGGGTGGTCGGAATATCAACATGGGACCCCGAACGCAATCGCTATGAGTTCTTTTACACCGACACGGGTGCATCAAAGTACAACCAGGGAGGTGGCGGTTACTTCTTTGTCACCGGCGATAAAAAAAACCACGTCCTAGTGCCCGACGTTGGCTCAACCAAAACCGTGGTCAGGCGGCTGGAAGCGTTGAACACCAAAGAGTTCACCTATTCTCGCGAAGTGCCTCGCGACATGGTAGAGAATAACCCTCTGGTACGCATCCATGTCGTTCATGCCCCCTACACTGGAACAGTAGTTACACAGTCCGCCATTAAGCCAGGCGTGGACACCAACTGAAATCCGCCACCCCGCAGCAGGCTAACTATTCCATTCATCACACTGAAGTAACACCATTTGAAACAAATCTTGTCGCCTAATAACAACATGGAGTTTCAACATGCAAAAAACACTCAGAACACTACTGATATCTACGTTACTGCTCTCGTCGGCCTTCTCCGTTGCCCATGCGCAATCCACAACGCCCGCCCCTGCAAAAAATGCCGTATCCACGCCAGATAATGCCGTCATGCTGACCGTCTTTTTAAAGCACGATCAGTCACGACCATTGGGCGAATTGAAGGCTCAACTGGCCAAGCAAGGATTCTATAACGCCTTTCCACCCGCAGGGGTAGAGGTTGTCAACTGGAACATCATGATGGGTATCGGGCAAGTCGTCACACTGCGCCTTCCGGCCTCCCGCCTGGCAGAAGTAAACCTTGCGCTTGAAAATACGGCGTGGGGAAGTTACAGAACCGAGTTCTATCCCACCTATGACTTCAAAGCGATCGCACAGGCGGAACGAACCAAGGCACAACCACCGCAAACTGCCCAGTAACGCCTGCGGCGGCACACTGTATTTGCAGTGTGCCGCATTGGGACATCACATCGGCTCCGTCAGCCCTGAAGCATGAATTTGCTTCTTCCAGGAAGCAGTCCAGACTAAAAAACACCGCGTCCGCGATTGACGACCATTGCCAATCCGCCCGGGAATCAGCACCCTGAAACTATTTTTCGTGCTCGACACGCCAATGAATTACAGGAGCAGAGTAATGCCCGCAACCGTTCTGGTACTGGTTGAAACCATCAATGATTACCTGCCGATTCTCGAACATCAGGGCTTTCACCTGATTCTGGCCCCGACGCCCGCCGAGCGCGCGGCGGCCATCACCCGGCAGGGCGGTCAGATCGATGCGGTGCTGACTCGCGGTCCATTAGGGTTGCATGCCGACGAAATCGCCGCCCTGCCCAATCTCAAGATTATCTGCGTGATCGGCGCCGGCTACGAACAGGTCGACCTGCAAGCCGCCGCCGACCGGGGCATCACGGTCACCAACGGTGCCGGGGTCAATGCGTCTTCGGTTGCCGACCACGCCATGGCGATGCTGCTGGCGCTGGTGCGCGACATTCCGCGCTGCGACGCCGCCGTGCGTCGGGGCGAGTGGCCGAAGATCATGCGCCCTTCCCTGGCCGGCAAACGCCTGGGCATCCTCGGTCTCGGCGCTGTCGGCATGGCCATTGCCAAGCGTGCGGCTCACGGCTTCGACATGACCGTGAGCTACCACAACCGCCAGCATCGTACGACGTGCCCTACAGCTTCTGCTCGACGCCGACCGAACTGGCGCGCGCCTCGGACTTTCTGATCGTCGCCACCCCCGGTGGCCTGGGCACCAGACACCTGATCAACAAACACGTGCTCGATGCCTTGGGCCCCAAAGGCTTCATCGTCAACATCGCCCGGGCCAGTGTCATCGTCACCGCGGATCTGATCAGCGCCTTGGAACAACGACGAATTGCCGGTGCCGCACTGGATGTCTTCGATGCCGAACCCCTTGTGCCGGACGCATTCAAGTCGTTGGCCAACGTTATCCTGACGCCGCACGTCGCTGGTTTGTCGCCTGAGGCAACCCAGGGAACCGTGGAACTGGTGGGCCGCAATCTGGTGGCGTTCTTTTCCGCAGAGCCGGTGCTCACCCCTATCGATCTGCCGGCATCCCGGGCCCAGGCAGAGCAATAGACGATCATTCAAACAGGTGTATCAAAAGCAATGATTGCCCGGCAACACGCTCACCTATAAGGGTTGTCCGTGGTTGTGGGTGTCGGCTGTGCGCATTAGATTAGCCAATAGTCTCAGGCCTCCAAAATAAGCAGAAGGGATAAGCATGGCGCTTACTGACCAGTCCACCCGTATCCGCTCCGGCGAAGAACTCGATGCCAGCCTGATCGATCCGTACCTCAAGGCTCATATTCCGGGCCTCAGTGGCCAGCCTGCCATCAGCCAGTTTCCCGGCGGTGCGTCCAACCTCACCTACTTGCTGGAATACCCCGAACAGGAGTTCGTCCTGCGTCGGCCGCCATTCGGCCACAAGGCCAAGTCTGCCCACGACATGGGCCGCGAGTTCCGGATCCTCAATCAGCTCCGGGACGGCTTTCCATACTGTCCTAAAGCCTACGTGCACTGCACCGATGAAACGGTGATCGGCGCCGAGTTCTATGTGATGGAACGGGTCAAGGGCATCATCCTGCGCGCTGAACTGCCGCCGGAGCTGGGCCTGGATTCGGCAAAGACCGAAGCCCTGTGCAAGAGCTTTATCGACAAGTTCGTCGAACTGCATCAGGTCGATTACAAGGCCTGCGGCCTGGGCGACCTTGGCAAACCTGAAGGCTACGTCGCGCGGCAGATCAAAGGCTGGAGCGAGCGTTACGAAAAAGCCCTGACCCCGGACGCGCCGCAGTGGCAAGCGGTCAAGGCCTGGCTCAATGACAAAATGCCGGCCGATCACCCCACGTCGAGCATCGTGCACAATGATTACCGCTTCGATAACGTGATCCTCGACCCGAACAATCCGATGCAGATCATCGGCGTGCTCGATTGGGAGCTGACGACCCTCGGTGACCCGTTGATGGACCTGGGCAACACCCTCGCCTACTGGATCGAAGCCGATGACCCGGCACCGGTGCAGTTGATGCGCCGTCAGCCGAGCCACGCCCCGGGCATGCTGACCCGCCGTGAGTTCGTCGATTACTACGGCCAACGCTCAGGCATCCAGATCGACAACTTCGACTTCTACTACACCTATGGCCTGTTCCGCCTGGCCGGCATCGTGCAGCAGATCTACTACCGCTTCTTCCATGGTCAGACCCAGGACAAACGCTTCGCGCAGTTCATTCACATGAACAAACTGCTGGAACAGATGAGCTTGCAGGTCATCCGCACATCCAGCCTCTGACTACGCCCCTGGCCCAATAACAAGACTTTCATAAGGGAATCCCATGTCCAAGACCCAGTTGTTCGACCTCGACGGCAAGATCGCTTTCGTTTCCGGTGCCAGCCGCGGCATTGGTGAAGCCATTGCCAAACTGCTGGCCCAGCAAGGCGCCCACGTCATCGTTTCGAGCCGCAAACTCGAGGGCTGTCAGCACGTGGCCGACGCCATCGTCGCTGCCGGCGGCAAAGCCACCGCCATCGCTTGCCATATCGGTGAAATGGAACAGATCAGCCAGGTCTTCGCCGGCATCAAGGAACAGTTCGGGCGCCTGGACATCCTGGTCAACAACGCCGCGACCAACCCGCAATTCTGCAACGTACTGGACACCGACCTCGGCGCGTTTCAGAAGACCGTGGACGTCAATATCCGCGGCTACTTCTTCATGTCGGTGGAAGCCGGCAAGCTGATGCGCGAAAACGGCGGCGGCAGCATCATCAACGTGGCGTCGATCAATGGCGTCTCGCCGGGGATTTTCCAGGGCATCTACTCGGTGACCAAGGCTGCGGTGATCAACATGACCAAGGTTTTCGCCAAGGAATGCGCGCAGTTCGGCATTCGCTGCAATGCCCTGCTACCAGGTTTGACCGATACCAAGTTCGCTTCGGCACTGGTGAAGAACGAAGCGATCCTGAACACCGCATTGCAGCAGATTCCGCTCAAGCGTGTAGCGGATCCGAGTGAGATGGCGGGGGCCGTGCTTTACCTGGCCAGCGATGCGTCGAGCTACACCACTGGCGTGTCGCTGAATGTGGATGGCGGTTTCCTGTCCTGAATTCGATTTTGTACCCCTTGCAGGAGCAAGCTTGCTCGCGATGGTCGTCAACGATACCGCTGGAAACCTGACACCCCGCGGCTTTCTCAGGTTCTTCGCGAGCAAGCTCGCTCCTACACCAAAATTCGCACTTAAGGAATATTTTTTCCATATATTGCAATTAAAGAATATTTATTCCATTAATAGCCCTCCTGGAAACAACAATCCAAAAGGATCCCGGCTATGCGCGAACTCGGTATCGGTCTCATCGGCACAGGCTTCATGGGCCGCGCCCATGCCTTGGCGTTTCGCAATGTCAGTGCAGTGTTCGAACTCCCCCTGAAGCTTAAACTCGTCGCCCTGGCCGACGCCGATCCACAGCGTGCCCGCCACTGCGCCGACGCCTGGGGGTTCGAAACCGCCCACAGCGACTGGCAACAATTGATCGATGATCCCAAGGTCCACTTGATCGCCATCACCACGCCCAACCACCTGCACTATCCCATGGCCATGGCCGCCCTCAGCGCCGGCAAAGCGGTGTACTGCGAAAAGCCGCTGGCGGTCAATCTTGAACAGGCCGACGCCATGCGCCAGGCGGCGAAAGCGGCAGGCGTGGTCACGCGGGTGGGTTACAACTATCAGCACAACCCGATCATCGGCCTGGCGCGGCAACTGATCGAAAACGGCGAACTGGGGCACATCATCAGTTTCCAGGGGGAGTTCAGCGAGGACTTCATGGCCGATCCCGCATCACCCTGGTCCTGGCGTTGCGACGCCGGGCATGCCGGCGGTGCGCTGGCGGATCTGGGCAGCCACCTGCTGGCCATGGCCCGTTATCTGGTAGGCGATGTCGAGTCGGTATGCGCCGACACCCAGACCGTGCACGGGCAACGTCCCGCCGCGCCGGGCAGCCAGGAGCAACGCAGCATCACGGTCGATGATCAGGTCCATGCCCTGCTGCGGTTTGCCAACGGTGCGCGTGGGACATTCAGCAGCAGTTGGCTCAAGCACGGTTACAAGAATCACCTGAGTTTTGAAATCAGCGGCACAAAAGGCACCCTGGCATTCGATCAGGAGCGCTTGAATGAATTGCGCCTCCATCGCGCCGGGCAAGACGGTTTCCAACGCTTGCTGGCGGGACCGAATTTGCCCGGTTACGCCGCGTTCAGCCCGGCGGCGGGACATCAGTTGGGCTACAACGAACTCAAGACCCTGGAAGTGCATGATCTGGTCATGGCACTCGCCGGGTTCGGTCAGGGTGGCACCGATTTCGAGCAGGCGTGGGAAGTCGAACGCCTGGCAACGGCGATTCGCCTCGCCGGCGCGAGCATCACGCTGGGTCAGGCTGGAAGAGGTCTGATCGACCACCCGGTGAGCGCCCGCCAGCAGCTCTACGCCGCTGGCGGCTTGCGCAAACTGATCCGCGCCTACTGCGTGACGCAACGGGTCAGGGTGGTATTGCGGGTCACCTGCCCTTCAGCTCGCATGTCGCCTTGCACATCAACGTTTTCAGTGGTTTGGCAGGTACGCACAGGGGGCGGCGGCGGAGCAAGGGGGGGTGGCGGCGGCGGACTGGCACAACCGCCGAGTATCACCGCGCAGAGGGCAAGCGGCAGTGGCGCAAAAACGCGTTTCCCAAGACTTTTCATAGGTTGACCCGCGATAAGTGATGTACACAGTGGTGTGACAACAAAATATCGCAGGAAAGTCCACGGGCCGGCAACAGAAAAGGCAGTTTTACGACGTTTCGGGACGATGCAAGGTATTGCTCTCAAGTTCATACCGCAGCTCTTCAACCAAAGCTGCCACGGCCTCCGGTGATCTGAGGTTCGTCACATTCAGTCCGCTGACCACCAGGTCCACCTGTCCCGAGACCGGGTGATACAGCTTCACAGTCACCGAGTTGTCACCCGACACGCTGCACTCACAAGCGCGCGGAGAAAACTGCTGCTCCAGTTGCGCGCGCAATTGCGTCAGATAAATCATTGCGATTCACCCTTGGGCTGGTTGACAGCCCCGTCGACCGAAACTGAATTGAATTGGCGAAGCATGTGCTGTTCCTTGAGCTGTTCCGAGGGGACGCGATAGCGGTCCAAAGCCCACTACCGCACCCTTACAGACTAAGCACTGCCGCACCCCGCCAGAACATCCATTTGCATCTCAAGGTATAGTGCATTTGCACCTTCGCGCTAGCCTTTTCCCCGCCACTGACCCGAGAACAACCCGCGCTCGCGGGCCCAGACAATCGCCTCGCTGCGACTGTGCACATCGAGCTTGGAATATACCGTCGACACGTGATTGCGCACGGTATTAGGTGCCAGCTTCAGCCGCGCGGCAATTTCCTTGTCGGCCAGGCCTTCGCAGATCAGGCTGAGCACATCGCGCTCACGGGCAGTCAGGTCAGTGAAGGACACGCTGGGCAATTTCGGCGAGTTGCCAGGCTTCACGTTGGCGAGTTTTTCGATCAGCGTGCGGCTGAACCACGAGGCGTCTTTCATGACCTCTTCGATGGCCGACACCAACTCCAGCTCCGTGCGTTTACGCTCGGTGATATCCATCAACACCAACAAATAGCAGGGGTTGTCCTGGATATTCACGGTGTCGGCGGAGACTGCGCAGTCGATCTCCCCGGCATCTTTTTTACGCATACGCACGTCGATCCGGTCCAGGCTTCCGGTTTTCTCCAACGCCGCGAACAACTTCGTATAAGCGCCTTTGTCCTGAATGAAATCGATCGCCGCGACGGTCTTGCCGAGCACCTCTTCGCTGGGGTACGCGAAGGTGTCCAGAAATGCTTCATTGACGTCCATGACCACCTGATCGCCGGCGTTACACACCAGGATCGGCACCGGGGTCAGGCGAAAGGCCTTGGCAAAACGTTCCTCACTCTGGCGCAGAGCGACTTCGGCCTTGTGCCGAGGCTCCATGTCCACGAAGGAAAACAACATGCAGGCCTCGTCATTGAGCTCCAGGGGTTGGCCGGCGACGATCACCTGTCTGCTGCCCCCTTCAGGCAATTGCAACTCGGCTTGCATCTGCGGAATGGTGGCGCCTTCGCGCAAGCGTTGCTTGGCCAGGTCTTTGTTCTCGGCCCCTTCCAGCACATCCAATTCATAGGTTGAACAACCGATCACCTGATCACGGGAGTAACCGGTCATTTCCAGGAAGCCGGAATTGACCTTGATGTAGCGCAAATCGCTGAGGCGACAGATCACCGCCGGGGCGGGATTGGCGTTAAAGGTTTTTTCGAATCGCTGCTCGGCGCTGGCCCACTCGGTGACGTCGTCCATGATCAGCACCAGCGACTCCGGTTCGCCGGCACTGTCGGTCAGCACCATACTGCGCACGTTGTGGACCCAGGTACGCTCTTCGTCCCCTGCCAGCCTCACCTCGACCAGCACATCGCTGAACGTCTCGCCCCGAGCCACGCGACTGATCGGGTAATTGTCCACCGGGACCGGGTGATTATTGCGATAGCGCAAGGTAAAACGCCGGGCATACTCTCCGGCATTGGCGCCCAGATCATCGATCCGACTGACGCCATGCATGGCCAGCGCGGCCTCGTTGGCCCAAAGAATGGTCTGGTCGAGCTCCAGCAGAATCACCCCGTCGGACAGGCCCGCGATGATCTGCTGCAACTGGCGGCGATTGGTTTCGGTGGTCAGGACGTCCTGGCTCATTGCATCTCCACGGGTGTGGCGGCGCTTTTTACGCGCCGCCCTGTGAAGATTACGACCGCGGGCGAGCCTGATCGTGCAGATGCTGTTGACCCCACGCGCCGGGAGCTGGCGCAGCCTGCGATCTTTTGCTGTTCATGCCGCCAATTTTCCACACGCGATGCCCGCCGAAGCCGCCAGCATCGCCCGCAACAGCACCGCACACCCGGCCGCCAGATCATCCGGCGCGGCGTTCTCGATTTCGTTGTGGCTGATGCCGCCTTCGCACGGTACGAAGATCATTCCGGCCGGGCCGAGTTCGGCAAGGAAGATTGCGTCGTGCCCTGCCCCGCTGACGATGTCCATGTGCGACAGGCCCAGCCCTTGGGCGGCACCGCGCACCGCTTCGACACAACCCTTGTCGAAGTACAACGGCGGAAAATCGGCAGTGGGCGTCAGTTCGAAAGTCAGGCCGTGGATCTGGCAGGTGGTTTCAATCACCTCGCGGACTTCGGCGATCATCGAATCCAGACGCGCCGGTTCCAGATGACGGAAGTCCAGGGTCATGCGCACTTCACCGGGGATGACGTTGCGTGAGCCGGGGTAGGCTTGCAGGCAGCCGACTGTGCCGCAGGCATGGGGTTGGTGGCCGAGGGCCGCACGGTTGACGGCGCGACGATGATCGCCGGCGCCAACCAGGGCATCCTTGCGCAAGTGCATCGGGGTAGGGCCGGCGTGGGCTTCGACGCCGCGCAGTTTCAGGTCGAACCATTTCTGCCCGAGGGCGCCCATGACGACGCCAATGGTCTTGTGTTCGTCTTCAAGGATCGGGCCTTGCTCGATGTGCGCTTCGAAATAGGCCCCGACCGCGTGACCGCTGACCTTGCGCGGGCCGGCGTAGCCGATGGCGTTCAATGCGTCGCCGACGGTGATGCCTTCGGCGTCGACCTTGGCCAGGGTTTCTTCGAGGGCGAATTTTTCCGCGAACACGCCGGAGCCCATCATGCAGGGCGCGAAGCGCGAGCCTTCTTCGTTGGTCCAGACCACCACTTCCAGCGGTGCTTCGGTTTCCACACCCAGGTCGTTGAGGGTACGCAGGACTTCGACGCCGGCCAGCACACCGAAGCAACCATCGAACTTGCCGCCGGTGGGCTGGGTGTCGATGTGGCTGCCGGTCATGACCGGGGGCAAGTCCGGATTGCGCCCGGGGCGGCGGGCGAAGATGTTGCCGACGGCGTCGATGCTGACGGTGCAACCGGCTTCCTCGCACCAGCGCACGAAAATATCCCGGGCCTGGCCGGTCGAGGTCGGTCAGGGCCAGG
>NZ_MULM01000141.1:0-54507 GCF_002029345.1 Pseudomonas sp. VI4.1 | reverse complement strand
GGAGCTGGCTTGCCAGCGAAAGCGGTGTGTCAGTCGCCATTGATATTGAATGTGCCGCCGCCTTCGCTGGCAAGCCAGCTCCTACAGGGGGTTTGCATTCAACCGACAGATCCCGGCAGCAGGTCATTCCGTCCACCACCGCTACTGGACCCGCACTCCTTGGCATATGATGCCCGCCCAGGAACTGTAGGAGCGAGCTTGCTCGCGATGGACTTCAGAACACCGCGTATACCCGGTAAACACGCGTTTTCGTTGACGACCATCGCGAGCAAGCTCGGTCCTACAGTATTAGCGTCATCGCCCGCCTTCGGCGCGGTCAGGAGCCCAGATGCAGCTCAAACACAAAATCGTCGCGCTCGGTATCCTGCCGCTGGTCCTGGCGATCGCCGTCATCTGCGCCCTGGTCATCTCCCTGAACCGCCAACTGGGCGATCAACAGGCGCAACTGATCGAAGACAGCATCCTGGCCAGCAAGCGCGCCGAACTGAAAAACTACGTCGAAATGGCGCAGAGCCTGATCGAGCCGCTGTACGACGACGGCCATGGCGACGCCCGGGCCCAGCAGCAAGTGCTGGAAGAGCTGCGCAAGCTCAGCTTCGGCGTCAACGGCTATTTCTTCGTCTACGACCGCGAAGGTCGCAGCCTGATGCACGCGCGCCAGTCCGATCTGGTCGGCAAGGACTTGTGGGACATGAAAGACCCCCACGGCCTGCCGGTGATCCAGGCGCTGCTCAACAGTGCGCAATCGGGCGAAGGCTTCCAGCGCTACGCCTGGAACAAACCCTCCTCCGGCCAGGTCACCGACAAGCTCGCCTACGTAGTCATGCTCGATCGCTGGGGCTGGATGCTCGGCACCGGCATCTACCTGGAAGACGTCGAACGCGCCACCCAGCAAGCCCGCGACGAAGTGGCCATGGGCATCCGCAAGACCATGCTGGCCATTGCCGCCGTGGCCCTGGTGGCGGTGCTGTTGGTGTTCGCCAGCGGCATGACCCTCAACGTCAGCGAGCACCGACTGGCCGACAAGAAACTGCAGCGCCTGACCCAGCGCATCGTCAGCCTGCAGGAAGAAGAGCGATCCCGGGTGTCCCGTGAACTGCACGACGGCATCAGCCAGGTCCTGGTCTCCATCAAGTTCCAGTTCGAACTGGCCAGCCATGTGCTGGAGAATGGCCAGGGTGCCGACAAGGGCGTGGGTATTTTAAGAGAAGCCACGCAACGCCTGGGGGATGCGATCGGCGAAGTTCGCAGCCTGTCCCACGACCTGCGCTCATCCTTGCTCGACACCCTGGGCCTGCCGGCGGCGATCGGCCAGCTCGCCGCCGAATTCGAGCTGCGCAGCGGCCTGGTGGTGACCTACGACGACAACGAATTCGCCTGCGACCTGGTCGACGGCGCCGCGGTCTCGCTGTTTCGCATCGTCCAGGAAGGCCTGACCAACATCGAACGCCACGCCCGGGCCCGCAACGTATCCATTACCCTGCACGGCTCGGAAGACGGCGTGCGACTGACGGTGGTCGATGACGGTATCGGCTTCAACGTCGCCCAGGTCGAACGTCGCCACGCCGGCATCGGCCTGCGTAATATCCGCGAACGCGTCGAACATTTTGGCGGCCAGTTCGCCCTGACCTCGACGCCGGGAAGAAGCGAACTGGACGTCCTGCTACCGATGCAAATGCCCGGCACCCAACGCTGAGTCGTGCCCACAACAAGAGTGAATGCCTGCAATGAACCTGCCCTACCCGATCCGCGTCGCCCTGGTCGACGATCACTCCCTGGTCCGCGACGGGATCAAGGCGCTGCTGGCGGTGATGGCGCCCCTGGAAGTGGTGGGCGAAGCCGAGAACGGCGCGGACGCGATCGAAATGGTCGGCCGCTGCCGGCCGGACCTGCTGCTGGTCGACATCAGCCTCAAGGACATGAACGGGCTGGAACTGACGCGGGTGCTGCGCAGCCAGTACCCGGCGCTCAAAGTGCTGATGCTGAGCATGTACGACAATAATGAATACGTGAGCGAGTCCGTGCGCGCCGGGGCCAGCGGCTACGTGCTGAAGAACTCGCCGTCCCGGGAAATCATCGCGGCAATCGAAGCCATCGCCAGCGGCGGTACCTTCTACAGCGCCGAAATCGCCCAGCGGCTGATTGCCGACAAAAGCGCCGACAACGAACTGACGCCCCGTGAGAGCCAGGTGTTGTACAAAATGGTCCAAGGGCTGAACAACAAGGAAATGGCCCGGGAACTGGACATCAGCGTGCGCACCGTGGAAACCCATCGCCTGAGCATCCGGCGCAAACTCAACATTGATAAACCGGCGGCGCTGGTGAAGTACGCGATCGATCATGGAATCATTTCGCGCTAGAAGATCTCGCCGCAAAATCCGGATCGACGCACAAAAACTTGTAGGAGCGGGCTTGCCCGCGAAGCCGGCGGGAAGCCTAACGATGATCTCTCGGCCGCTATCGCCAGCAAGCCGGCTCTTATGGAACAAAGTTTATCTCATTGATTTTTTAGATAAATTATTTGCCGATTTAGCGGCATGTTCTCTGCGCGAAAGCGCAGCCTCTTCGCAGGCTGGGTGGCCTCCCACAGGGCAATGCGTCTGGCCACTATGTTGTGATCGACATAACTCCCTGTGGGAGCGGGCTTGCCCGCGAAGGCGGCACCAGTCAAAACCAATGTTGACTATGAAATTGCTTTCGCGAGCAAGCCCGCTCCGTACATTCACTAGCCGGGTTCTTATTCCCGGTGTGCGTCAACACCTGGCCGAGGGCGTTGTAGGTGAAGGATTCGGCGCTGCCGTCCGGTTGCTGGAGCGCAGCACTTCGCCGTCGGGTTTGCGTTCCAGGGTGGTGGTCTGGTTCAGGGCGTCGGTGACGGCGATCAGGTGGTGGCGGTCGTTGTAGAAATAATAATTTCGAGGTAAGAAGTCTTAATATTTTTCCAGCACCGTGTTTTTTTAAAACTACAACTTCAGTCCGCCACCAAACCTAGTCAATTGTTACCGGCGGCACAACGAACAAAACTAAGCATACATACTGTCGTTAAAGTCAGAATTTTCAAGAAAGATAGACATCCAAGTATCCATAACAGCCCACATATCTATATTTTTATCTGGAAACTCTGGTTTTTCATGCCACCAAATATAAGCCTCATTAGCCGATAATTTCAGCTCAAGAGCTAAATAGTCACCAGCACCGCTTGAAAAAAAGCCCACTAAGCTAGGTAAGCCAGGAATAGTCTCATCACAGAGATCCTCTATAAAGACAAAGTCTTCTGTGCGCGAAGGCCCCATTGTGCAACCGATGTAAAAACCAAAACCGTCGTGCAAATTACAATAAAACCGCTTCAAATCGCCATTCAAATAGGCAAGTTTACCACTCCAGATGCTATCTTCAATCGGAACGCCGCCGATATAAAAGTTAAGCTCATCATCCTCACAATAAACATACAACAAATAAGGCTTATCACTAACAGCCAAAAAGGTTCCCAAAACACATTTATCTAACCAAGAGGTTACCCACGGTAAGTGATCTGCAAATAAACCCCACGCATCGGGAATACGAGAATGTTTGCCATCTACAAAGCCAAAATTTTTCCAAACAACAGGAAAATTAATGTTTTTCGGAACACTCTCAGGAGAAAAATATATATTGTAATCTTCAAGTTCTGCAGCGATTCTTTTTTTAAGATCATCAATATTTTTCATTTAATGCATCCCATTAATAACCTGACAACAAATTGGTAATATGCTGCTGGATCTCAGGTTCCAGCTTGGCAGCTTTGTCAATCATACTAGATCTAAATGCCGGATCAACATCAATCCCACCTTTTTTGTAACTCACCCACTCGCTATTGGATTTAGCCCCCTTTGATGTATTCGCCACCTCATTTAACCCTTGGAAATTTTTTCATAGTTTAGAACCTTAACCTGGCCAGCAAAGGTTAGCTTAGAAAAACCACTCATCTCGATTATTTGCCTTCATTGGCACGATATCATCCGCGTGCGAAATTTAGTCACCTACAAACCTGGGAGGGCTGGATCCTTCATTGGAAGAACTACATCTTTATTTACTGCTTTTCGTATTGTTGCGCTGGGAGTCTTAGCTCTTAGATTTTTATAAAGCTCAGGAGATACTCGTCAGTCTTCGCAGAAAAAATTAGTTTTCTAACAATCTTCACAGCGTCGTCAAGTCACCAGCGTCGCATATCTACTCAACTCATCACAAACTTGTCCAAATGAACAAACCGCCCAACCTCCGGATCATAATACCGAAACATATTGTAGTGCAGCCCCGTCTCGTCGTCGAAATACTGCCCCTGAAACCGCAGGTTCTGCTCAACCTCGTTCACCGCCAGCGTTTCGATGGACCCCCACGCCTTGTACGTCGCCTGCCAGACAATCCGCCCCTCTCGGTCTGTCATCTCCAGCGGCGTACCAATCTGGTCGGTGTGGAAGTAGTAAAGCTTCTGCTCTTCCCCTTCGCTTTGATCAACGCGGGCCAGCGGCGCATAGCTGCCGGGCTCGTAGATGTACAGGTTGCTCTGCCCCGGCTGTTCTTCGCGCAGCATCCTCAGGCCTTGCCAGAGGAAGTTCTTGTGTTCGGTTTTGCCGCCTTTTACTGAGGTTTTACCTACCCGTCGGCCGAGGCTGTCATAGCGATACGTGCCGATACTTTCAAGCTTGCTATTGACCAGCGTCTCCGCTTTGACGAGGCGGTTTTCGCAGTCGTAGCTGAAGGTCTGTAGCGTGGTCAGACCGATGCGTTTCTCGATCAGATTGCCCCACGGGTCGTAGCTGTATTCCTGATCCCGCCACTGCTTGATCCGGTTGTCTTTGACGTGATCAAACTGACTGGTGTTGAAGTTCAGCCGGTTCGCCGCCGCGTCGTACCTGAACTCCTCACTGTCCACCAGCTTGCCCGTGTCACGGCTATGCAGTTGGCCATTGGCTTCGTAACCGTATTTGATCTCGCCGCGCAGTTTGTCCAGCGTGCGGATCAGTTCACCTGCCGGGTCGTATTGGTAACGGCGGTGGATCGGGTTGTAAGCGTGCTCCACCAGCAATTGTGGCGTTTCGCTGCCCAGCACGTGCGACAGCTTGTCAGCCGGAAGCGTTGAGGCAAACTGCCACGACTTGCGGCCCATGGCGTCATAGCCGAAGCAACTGGTAAGTGTGCCTTGTGTGCGATAGACCTCGCGGTGCAGGTCATCGCGTTCCATGTCGCTGATCAGCTGGCCGTCGAGGTTGAGCTGGTGCAGGTGGCCGCTGCCGTAGTACAGGTGGTTCAGGTGCTGGCCGGTGGGCAGGGTCAGCGTGGTCAGGTTGCTCAGTGGATCGTAGTCGTAGGACAGAGTGCCTTGCGGTGTGGTCTCCTTGATCAGGCGGCCCAGCGGGTCGTAGGAAAAATCGAGTTTTTCTGCGCTGACGCCGAGTTTTTTGCCGTTGGCGGTGGGCAGGCGCTCGATGGTGAGCAAGCGGTCTGCGTCGTCGTAGGTGTAGTCCTGGCGAGCGTCGGCGTTGAGCTTGCCCAGCAGTCGGCCGATTGGGTCGCGTTCGAATTCGGTATGCCGTTGTGGTCGTTCGCCGCGCTCGCCGTAGCCGATTTCATCCACCCGCGTCAGGTGCCCGCCGAGGTTGTAGCTGAACCGGCGGGTCAGTTCGCCGGCAGGATCGTATTTACGCAAGATCATCAAAACCAGAGGCCACTTCCCGGCCGACGATACCGCAACGAAACTGATCTGGCTGGCACTGCAAAACATCACTGCCAACTGGGTAGCGCAGCGCACGACTGGAGGATAGCAATGAATCAATTTGCAATTCTTTATGGAGATCGATTTACAAGGTTGAACTGGCTAAAGCGCTTGAACACCAACCCAGTGGTTCAACCCAACTCGTCGAGTTTGTCGCATAGCCATAGAGATTAAACCCACCTAGCAACCCAATCGGATCCAGTCGTAGGCAGCACCTGGAAAGCCCAAGGATCAGCCCACAAGATAAAAAATAGTAGGCAGCTGAGACAAGTTTGGCAGCCGCTCTGCAGCATGAGTTATTAAAGAGCTTAAAGCATGCATAGAAATCGCTGAAATTTATGCGATAGCGCTAATAATCCCGCAAACCTTATAAAATCACCAATCCGAGACAAGGCACTTATTACCTCACCATGACCATTTTCGGTTAACATATAGAATCATCTCGCACATTTTTAAAAACTCAATAGCCTCCCAAAAATAACGTTAGCGTCGCGACCGTCACAAAACTACAGACCAGACTCATACTCCAGTCCCTCAATAAAACCTTCGAAAGATGTCGCGATTATTTTTTGTGCAGCAACTTGATTCGCAGCCATGCTTACATCGGAACGAAAAGTATCAACCGCGTAAAACATGACGGCACCACTCAACAAATCCAAACAAAAGAAATTACCTCCATCATCGACCGCAAACGGAAGTAGCGTATGAGGAATTACTTGGCGCTCACACATAAGCTTGTAGCACCCACCAATGAACTGTGTGTCATCCGGATTTCCCGCCCCATCCGAATATACATTTTTAAAGTCAGCAACCTGCATCGGATCGTAACCATCGTCCGTGATAACCCAACTGCGATTAGGAACACCACCATTACTTACAAAGTAAAGAGCTTTAAATGAATTCGGCAAACTAAAGCCAATATCTTTTTCAAGCCGAGAAATATCTGCAGACTTCAACTGCATACCAGAATGCATCAGAGAAAAATCTTTCATAGAACCACCAATTTTTTAACAAGTTGAACTTGATGTGCTTGGGGCACGCCCCTTTAGCCAGCCTTTAGATTGTGAAATCCCTACTGCATCTTTGCCCCCATAAGCCCCAGATTGTAGACCAAAATGCTTTTCAAATTGAGCTACTGATCCGGTGTGAGGCAGAGAGGCCTCATGCGCAGACCTTGTGACTAGCTGCATAGTTGTTTTTCCTGTAGCTGGATCAAAATCGTCAAGGTGATGCCAAGTGAATTTCCCCTGCGCTTTCACGTCAGCCTCTTTCAACCCTGCCTGTCTATATGCTTCTGTAAAATCTCGTCCTCGAGATCCTTGCATTTGAATAGACACAATGTTTTTTTGATTTCCTGATACCGGAAATAACTCTTTTGAACCCTCAAAGTTAACGCTCTTGAAAGCTAAACCCCAAGGATCAATCCAACTGGTGGAGTTAGGAGCATATTGATATAGATTATCCCCTCCCAACAACCCAATCGGATCCTGCGTAACAAACCGCCCCACCCCCGGATCGTAATACCGAAACGTATTGTAGTGCAGCCCCGTCTCGTCGTCGAAGTACTGCCCCTGAAACCTCAGATTCTGCTCAACCTCGTTCACCGCCAGCGCTTCGATGGAACCCCACGCCTTGTACGTCGCCTGCCAGACAATCCGCCCCTCACGGTCCGTCATCTCCAGCGGCGTACCAATCTGGTCGGTATGGAAGTAATAGAGCTGTTGTTCCCCACCCTCAACCTGATCCACCCGCGCCAACGGCGCATAACTGCCCGGCTCGTAGAGGTACAGACTGCTCTGCCCCGGCGTTTCCTCGCGCAAAAGGCGCAGGCCTTGCCACAAAAAGTGCTTCTGCTCGGTGACGCCGTTGACCGCTGACACCTTGGCCACCCGCCGTCCCAGGCTGTCATAACGATAGGCACCGCTGCTTTCCAGCTTGCCATTCACCAAGGTCTCGGCCTTGACCAGCCGATTTTCGCCGTCATAACTGAACGTTTGCAGCCGGCTCAACCCGCTGCGTTTTTCAACCAGGTTACCCCACGCATCGTAGGTATATTCCTGATCTCGCCACTGCTTGATCCGGTTGTCCTTGACGTGATCAAACTGACTGGTGTTGAAGTTCAGCCGGTTCGCCGCCGCGTCGTAGCGGAATTCTTCGCTGTCCACCAGCTTGCCGGTGTCACGGCTGCGCAGTTGACCATTGGCTTCATAGTCGTACTTGATCTCACCCCGCAGCTTGTCGAGGGTGCGGGTCAGTTCGCCGGCGGGATCGTATTGGTGACGGCGGTGGATCGGGTTATAGGCGTGTTCTACCAATAGTTCAGGCTGGATGCCCGGGTTAAGAATCTGCGAGAGTTTTTCTGCCGGCAACGTCGAGGCGAATTGCCAGGCCTTGCGGCCCATCGCGTCATAGCCAAAACAACTGGTGAGCGTGCCTTGAGTGCGCAGCACTTCGCGGTGCAGGTCGTCGCGCTCCATGTCGCTGATGAGCTGGCCGTCGAGGTTGAGTTGATGCAGGTGGCCGCTGCCGTAGTACAGGTGGTTCAGGTGCTGGCCGGTGGGCAGGGTCAGCGTGGTCAGGTTGCTCAGCGGATCGTAGTCGTAGGACAGAGTGCCTTGCGGCGTGCTCTCCTTGATCAGGCGCCTGAGCAGGTCGTAGGCAAAATCGAGTTTCTCTTCGCTGACGCCGAGTTTCTTGCCGTTGGCGGTGGGCAGGCGCTCGATGGTGAGCAAGCGGTCTGCGTCGTCGTAGGTGTAGTCCTGGCGGGCGTCGGCGTTGAGTTTGGCCAGCAGGCGGCCAATCGCATCGCGCTCAAATTCGGTATGACGCTGTGGCCGTTCGCCGCGCTCGCCGTAACCGATTTCATCCACCCGCGTCAGGTGCCCACCCAGGTTGTAGCTGAACCGGCGGGTCAGGTTGTCGATGCGTTGTTCTTCGATCAACCGATCCGAGGCATCGTAGGCAAAGCGGTAGGCGGCGTTGTTTTCGTTGACCAGTGCGGTCAGGCGAAAGGCCTTGTCGTACTCGTAGCTGAATATGGGCTACGTTGCATAGAGAACTTAGGTGATCAGGAGATGACTGAGACAATGTTGGCAGCATCTCCCTTTATTCAGGCTGTTAAAGATCAACTACTATTTAAAAAACCTCAACCCGGACCAGGAAAATTCAATAGAAACCCAACCTAAAACAACAGAAAAACAACGAAATATTTAGATCGGTCTTATCCAGCAGAGCAGCCACAGCTAAAGAACTGAAGCCTGCCACTTACCAGATCTGTATGTGTCCTTTTTTTTAATTCTCCAAAGATTAGAATCCTTTACCAGCGTAAATCTAAAAACCGCCTCAAGCCCAACAGCCTGCGTTACTATGAAAGAAGCTGAGCTTTCTTTTTGTTGAAGCTCTTCAATGCTATCTCGCTCCGGGTCGTACATTGTAGGATCTCCGCAACCTGGATCATATAATCGGTCCCAACTTTTTCCGTTCTGTATAGAATATTTGCGTAAAAGCACTTCAAGTATTTTTTTATACTTCTCATTGCACTCCGACGTTGGCTGCGCGCTATCGACCAAGGACATCTTTTCTTCGAAAAAACCCTGCTCCCACGACTTCATTTCGGCGAAAAACTCTTCAAGCAGCGCGCGAGGTGTAGTTATTCCACTCATAAGCCCTCCTAGTTAGGGAAAATATTAAACAATACACGCTTACCCATTTGGGAGACCTCGTAAACTATCTCGTCCGGCCGAGTTAAAGACGTATTATAAACAAACTTAATATCTACATCGACAGGCCCTTTCGTGCGAACGAAATTCGCGACATCCTTTTCAAAATCTCTGAACAGCCCTCTATTAATACCTGGCAATTGTGGGAATACGCCGCCTTTCCCGCCGGAACCACCAAGAAGCTTACCTACGATATGACCCGCATCGTCATCAGCTTCACCAAGGCCGCGTGCCCACAACCTTGAGGATTTGTTGGTCGCGGTCCCAGTCCCTAAATCCTTTGCAGTGATAGTGGCGGTTGCTCGCAAAGGTTGGCCCGCGACCCCTCTCGTAACATTTGTAGTGATACACCAGCCAAGTGGATCTATCCACCCATTGGTATTCGGAGCGTAGGCATAAAGATTTTCCCCACCCAACAACCCAATCGGATCCTGCGTAATAAACCGTCCAACCTGCGGATCGTAATACCGAAAAGTATTGTAGTGCAGCCCCGTTTCGTCGTCGAAGTACTGCCCCTGAAACCTCAGATTCTGCTCAACCTCGTTCACCGCCAGCGTTTCGATGGAGCCCCACGCCTTGTACGTCGCTTGCCAGACAATACTTCCGTCAGCGTCGGTCATTTCCAACGGCGTGCCGATCTGGTCGGTATGAAAGTAGTAAAGCCTCTGCTCTTCCCCTTCGCTTTGATCAACGCGGGCCAACGGCGCATAACTGCCCGGCTCGTAGATGTACAGGCTGCTCTGCCCTGGCTGTTCTTCGCGCAGCATCCTCAGGCCTTGCCAGAGAAAGTTTTTGTGCTGGGTTTTGCCGTCGACTGTTGAGGTTTTACCTACCCGTCGGCCCAGGCTGTCGTAGCGATACGTGCCAACACTTTCAAGCTTGCTGTTAACCAGCGTCTCCGCTTTAACAAGGCGGTTTTCACAGTCGTAGCTGAAGGTCTGCAGCGTGGTCAGGCCGATGCGCTTCTCGATCAGATTGCCCCACGGGTCGTAGCTGTATTCCTGATCGCGCCACTGCTTGATGCGGTTGTCTTTGACGTGATCGAACTGACTGGTGCTGAAGTTCAAACGATTGGCCGCGGCGTCGTAGCGGAATTCTTCGCTGTCGACGAGCTGGCCGGTGTCGCGGCTGTGCAACTGGCCGTTGGCTTCGTATTCGTATTTGATTTCGCCGCGCAGTTTGTCGAGGGTGCGGGTCAGTTCGCCGGCCGGGTCGTATTGGTAGCGGCGGTGGATCGGGTTGTAGGCGTGCTCCACCAGCAGACTGGTGTTGATGCCGGGGTTGTGCACCTGCGAAAGCTTTTCTGCCGGTAGCGTCGAGGCGAACTGCCAGGCCTTGCGCCCCATGGCGTCATAGCCGAAGCAACTGGTGAGTTTGCCTTGGGTGCGTAACACCTCGCGGTGCAGGTCATCGCGTTCCATGTCGCTGATGAGCTGGCCGTCGAGGTTGAGTTGGTGCAGGTGGCCGCTGCCGTAGTACAGGTGATTCAGGTGCTGCCCGGTAGGCAACGTCAGCGTGGTCAAGTTGCTGAGCGGATCGTATTCGTAGGCCAGGGCGCCTTGTGGCGTCGTCTCTTTGATCAGGCGACCCAGGATGTCGTATTCGAAGTTCAGTGTTTCTCCGATGACGCCAAGAGTCTTGCCGATTGCACTCGGCAGGCGCTGAATGCTGAGCAGTCGGTCTGCCTCGTCGTAGGCGTAATCCTGACGGGCGTCGCTGTTGACCTTGGCCAGCAAGCGGCCGATGGTGTCGCGCTCAAACTCCGTCGTGCGCTGTGGCCGTTCGGCCCGTTCGCTGTAGCCGGTTTCCTCAACCTGAGTCAGATGCCCACCCACGTTGAAGGCGAAACGTCGGGTCAGGTTGTCGATGCGTTGTTCTTCGATCAACCGATCCGAGGCATCGTAGGCAAAGCGGTAGGCGGCGTTGTTTTCGTTGACCAACGCGGTCAGGCGGATGGCCTTGTCGTACTCGTAGCTGATCCGCTGGCCCTTGGCGTCCTGACGGCTGGCGGGCAGGCCTCGCGCGGTTCTCAACAGCCGCGTGGTCTGGCCTTTGCCGTCGGTGTGCGTCAGCACCTGGCCAAGGGCGTTGTAGGTAAAAGTCTCAGCCGTGCCGTCCGGATAGTCGATGCGCAGCACTTCGCCTTCGGGTTTGCGTTGCAGCGTGGTGGTCTGTTTCAGGGCATCGGTGACGGCCTCCAGATGATGGCGCTCGTCGTAGCGGTAATACGTGCTTTTGCCCGAGCAGTCCTGAAAGCGCTCGACCTGGGCCAGGGTGTTCCACCACAGGTATTTCGACTTTTGCGTGGCATCGATGATGGTGTGCGGCAGGCCGTCGTCGCTGTTGAGGTATTCGGTGGTATGTCCCAGTGCGTCAACCTCGGCAATTAGATTACCTTTGTTGTCGTACTGCGCTTTCCACTTACTACCGTCCGGGTATTCGACCTGCTTGACCAGCGTGGTCAGGTGATGATGCTGGTACCGGGTCTTCCGCCCGAGCGGGTCGGTCTCCTCCACCAGCCGAGAGTATTGGTCATATTTGAGCGTGATCACATTGCCGTCAGGCAACGTCAGCCCTGTCATGTTGCCGCTGGTATCTAGATCAATCCGGTAGCGCTCGCCGCCAAAGTCGGTACTGGCCACCACCCGAAAAAAGGCGTCGTAGTGCACCTCGGACTCACGCCCCAGCACGTCGGTCACCCACGTGGTGCGGGCGTTGAAGTCGTAGCGGAAATGGAAGTGCTCGCCATCGCTGGTCCAGTGTTCGACCACACGCGGCTGACCGTCGATGGTTTGCCAGCGATAGTTACAGCTCAGGCCCAAGGCATTGCTGTGGCGACTCATGACGCCATCGCTGTAGGCGAAACTGCGCACAGAATCGCCGTTACGATTGACCACTTCGATCAGTTGGCCGAATTCGTCGTAACGGTACTGCACCAATGTTTCCACGGCGACGTTGGCAACGATGCGCTTGACCTCGCTTAGACGACCTAGCGCAGGTTCGTAATGCAGGTGGACGCGCTGCTCGCCGGTGGCGGTAATATCAGTCAGCGTGCCGTCAACGGTGCGGGTGAAATGCAGGTAATGACCGAGGGCGTTTTCGATGCGTTGCAGCGGGACGTTGATGTTGTCGTCCGGCACTTCGCCGAAGTAGAAGAAGATGTTGTCGAGGGTTTGCAGAAGGTAGTGGCCACCTTCGGTACGCACCAGATACACCTGCTCGTGAGGATTATAAATTCGCTCGCCGGGTTCCAGCGTCACAAACGGCACACTGCGGCCCTGGTTATCCGTGAGGTAGAGAAAATCCCCACGCCGACGCAGGCTTTGCTCCCACGGCAGTACCCAGCCGCGGCCGAGTACGCTGTCGACAGTCAGGTCGCTGGCGTAGAAACGAGACCACTCGATGGGCATCAGGCCAGGTAAGGCAAAGTCGACTTCATCAATAAGGAGTTTGCGGCCCTTAGTGGTATCGACAGGGTTACCGTACAAACCACCCAAGACTTTGTCAGCAACGGGCGCGACTCCGAAGCGAATGATTGCATCGCCCGCAATCACGCCGCTCATGAATTGCAACGCGCAACGGGCAGAGCCAATCAGGCCCTTCTGAAGTCCCATTTTGTAGATATTGACGAGAGCCCGTGCGCCCCCGGCGACAGCCATCAGGATATCAACGGTATATCGCAGCCAGGCCGGAACTTCGTCATCGACCGGCAAGTAGGCATAGGTACCACCACCAATAATGACGTTATCGGAGCCAGATGCGATCTTTGCTCCACAGGTCAGCTTGTCGCCTTTACGTGCGGCACCAAACCCGTTGATGAACACATTGGCCGAGCCTTCAGCGACCTGAACGGTAGGTGAGTGTTTCTCACAGGCAGCAATGCTGCCATCAGCGTAAGCGGCGGCGCGGCTATTGATGAAGACGTTGGGCGATGCAGTTTCGATCTGCCCCGCTGGCGAGCTAAAGGCTTTGCCAAGTTTCTCCCCTAGCATGACGATACCTCCCCCCAGCAGGCCGGCAGCCATACCCAGCAGGAAACCGCCCACGCCGCACGTTGCAAAAGTAATTGCCACATACGCTACCAGAGCGATACCAACCACCGCCCCTAGCAGGAAGCCAGCCAAAGCGCTGGTGTGCTCAACTCCATCGTATAGCCGCGCCGCCTCGAACATGGTTTTTTACTCCTGTTCGCTGTCAGCAGTCGGGGCTGGCGTCACATTACGCGGTTCAAAACTGGCAAGCACATCGCTCCAGTTACGATTCTGTTCGGCAGTGAAATCTGCCTGGCTGGTACAGGCGAACACCAACACGCGCCCCGGGCCAATGATGAATGCCGCCTGGCGCTGATAAATGGGCCGTTTATCATTGAGGTAATACGCTTCGATCTGCACGCCGGGAATCGGCTGAGAGGCTGATAGCGATACTGTCTTCTGCTCGAGTACGGTATACCCCCGCAGTTTGGAAGCGAGCAGTTTCAACTGCCTTTTTAGGTAGGCGCTGAGGTCTTCGCCGGGCAGATGAGCGTCCCGGGACAATGTAATGCTGAGAGGGCCAGGCACCGTGTTGCCGAACACAAACATGTTCACGGTGCGGTCTTGAAAACCTTCTGGCAGCGTGAAACTTCCTTCTTGCAGGTGGTAGTCCATTGTCAAATTCTGTCCTGTCTTAAAATGAGAGCTGTCTTTAGCGCGGAGAAAGGCCGGAGAGCATGTCATCGAAATCCAGAAGCCACCCAGCCAGTGCGGGCTTATCTGGATCAATCACGCAGGACACACCCAGCCATTGCCGCTCATTTCTGCCGGCAAGTGGCACCATCGCGCCGATCAGTCGGCCATGACGCTCTTCATGGCCAACTCTAAAAGTGAAATCCAGGGTCATTGCCGGGTTGCCCGCCAGCGAACTTTCACGCTGACGGACGACGCGCATCTCGAGATAACGTTGCTGTAACTCCTCACAAGCCTCAGCGAAGCCCTGAGCCAGGGTCCGCTCTTCCGGCACAGAGCGACGCTGTACTGAAATGGCAATCTCTTCACCATCCAAATGGGCGATCGCAGAGATATCACTAAAAGCCAAGCCTTCCGGAAAGGCAAAATTGAAGCCGCCAAAATTGAAACTGCTGGGTATGTCCTGCAGCGGGGCTGGCGGTGCCACCTCGATCACTTCAATGACAGGCTCGGCTGCGGCCTGTTCGAGTGCAATGCGCTCAGCCTCTTCCTGCGCCAGACGCTTCTCTGAAATACGATCGTAAATACTGGTTCTTTTTATCATCCCGCTGCCTCAGTCATTGACTCTGACCGGCGCGCCGGTGATTTGAGTCGTGCCCGTACTCACTGTGGTGATGATGTTGCCTCTGATCTCAATACCGGCCGGCGTGATGGTGATGCTGCTTTCACCCACAGTTAGTGAGATCTTCTCCATGGCCGTAACTTGTACAAATTGCTTATCCACCTCGATGGTTAGCGATCCTTCCTTCACGGTCAGCAAAGTATCTTTGACGATGGTTTTGGTGTGCTTGCCATCGACCGTGATCGTCCGGTTATTGCCGACCTTGTGCGTCTCATCGAGCTCAATCTCGGTATCCATGTTGCGCTCGGCGTGCATGATCACTTGCTCAGCGCCGGCCTTGTCTTCGAAGCGGAAGAAGTTCGCCGTACCGCCATCGCCTTTCATCGACCGGGTCAAGAAACCACTCTGGGTCTTGTTCGCCGGCAACGACCACGGCGGCATGTTCTGGCTGTTGTAGAGGCTGCCCATGATCAGCGGGCGGTCGGGGTTGCCGTCGAGGAATACCACGACGACTTCGTCGCCTACACGAGGAATCTGCATGCTGCCGAAACCGCCGCTGGCACCGGATTGGGCGACGCGCACCCAGCAGGAGCTTTTATCGTTGAACTCGCCGTAGCGGTCCCAGTGGAACTGCACTTTCACGCGGCCCATTTCGTCGGTGTATATTTCTTCGCCGGGCGGGCCGACGATGATGGCGGTTTGTGGGCCGGAAATCGCAGGCTTGAGCAGGTCCATCTGTGGACGGAATTTGATCTTTTTCCGCACACAATAAAATTTATTACCGTAGCCAGCCTGACTTCCCGAGGTGTAATTGTTGCTGCCGCGGTGCTCGATGTTCAACACCAGGAACTGCCTGTCATCGGCAGAGCCAGCGTCATGCTCGTAATGCTGCGTCAGCTCAAACGTATGGCCTGGGCGCATAGCGCGACAGTTGCTTGAGCCGACAAATGTCTTGCCTTTGAGCTCCAGCGCCTCAATGCGGTTACGCACCAGAAGTTCGCCATCTCCATACGTGCCGTGGGTGTACTGCCCCATGTAATCGAAGATTTCATACGACGGAACATCGCCTTGTTGATTGAGGCTGTTCATCGTGACGGGAATCCGATTTCCCGGCTGTCGATAATCGAAGGTTTGCACCGAGATCTTTCCGGCCTGGAACTCCCGGGCGGAACTCCAGTGAGTGATGGAGTCAGAGTTTTCGGTCACTGATCCTGTGTGGAAGCGCACTTGCGGCTGCTCAGGCAGCGGCGTCAGAACGCTGGAGTCGTCCATGATGATGAGCGTGTGGCTGTCGGCCGTGTGCTCGAAGTAGAAGAACAACCCTTCTTGCTCAAGCAGCCGCATGACGAAGTGACTGTCGCTTTCGCGGTACTGAGTGATATAGCTGTGTGGCTTGAGTGTACGGCTGACGCGGAACTCGTATTTCGCGAGACCTTCATAGCGACCAAAGACCTTCCTGATCACCTGCTCTACGGTTTGATCCTGATAGATTTGAGAGTCATACCGCTGCGCAATCAAGCTCAACCATGAACCCACATAGGCTGAGTAGCGCGACATGCCGCCATTGCTGCAGTTGTTCCCGAAGCTCAGCACATGGCCGTTGATATAACGGCTACCGCCGGTGGCGAGTTCGATTTCAATCGTCGCAGCCTGCCCGATGGCGGACTTGAGTTTTACGCTTGCGTCCTCGGAAATCAGATCCAGCTGAAACCCGAAATCAGTCGATAAACCTTCACTCCCGGCAAAGGATTCAAGCAGCAACTCCTGGCCGCCCTTGAGGGCCATGGTCAGCTTGAACAGGCGCCTGTTCTGCGCCGACTACAGTGAGGAAAGATCCATCGCTTCAACTACTCCTTAAACCGGTAACACGTCATCAGGCTTGGGCGGCCTGCACGTAGTGATCATCGAAAATCAGACACCCGGCGACTTGCACCAGGAAGCGACCCACTTGAACAATCTGCTCAACCACCAACGACTGCGCGCTTCGCGAATTTCGTCGATTTGCATGAAGGTGTAGGGGGTGGGCATGGTTTTTTCTTGGATGCGGAGGGTGCGCAGGCCTCTGATTATGTGGCGTGCGTAGAATAATATTGTGACGGAAACAGCTAGCATCCCAAACAGGCCAACCATACCGGTAGTGAGGAAGCCGGCTGTTTTGGTAAAAATACTCGCCGCCAAGGTGGTTGCGCCAGCCACCAAAAGAGGGCTATATGCGGCCGATGTTTTTTGCTTGTTTTGCGGACGTGGCTGCACCTTGATTCCATCATATTCGAATGGATGAAATGACGATTTGCCATTTGCCAAGACCAAATATGTTAGCAATGTGACGCCCATTGGAAAAAGCCCTACCATGAGGGCAGCAATACTTGTCTTTCCCCAGAAACTTGCACCAATCACATAAGCTGCCGTACAGGCCATATAGGAAAATGCGCTTACGACCGCAACAAGTATCGAAGTCAAATAAAAAGTAATTCTCTCACATACATAGACAAGATATATAGTACACATGAATGCAAGCAACGACATGATAAAAAATGCCTGCCAAAAATACTTTAAATTTGAAGGCCCAAATACCATAAAAAAAACCAAGAACCCAAAAAAACCCCAACTAATTCTCTTAATATTCTGGGAGTCGATCATTAATTATCCTCAATCTTCAACGCGTCGCCGACCGTCTTCATCGATTGCCTTCCTGCTGAGCTGACAAAATCAGGCACCCGTCGACTTGCGCCAGGAAGCGACCCACTTGAACAATCTGCTTAACCACCAACGACTGCGCGCTTCGCGAATTTCGTCGATTTGCATGAAGGTGTAGGGGGTGGGCATGGTTTTTTCTTGGATGCGGAGGGTGCGCAGGCCTCTGATTATATGGCGTGCGTGGAACAATAACGCGACCGAGAAAGCCAGCAGCCCAAACATCGCAACCATCCCAGCAGTGAGGGTGCCGGCTGCTTTGGTAAAAATACTTGCTGCCAAAGTGGTTGCGCCAGCCACCAAGAGAGGGCTATACGCGGTCGATGGTTTTTGCTTTTCTTGCGGACGGGGCTGCACCTTGATTCCATCATATTCGAATGGATGAAAGGACGATTTGCCATTTGCCAGGACCAAATACGTCAACGACACGATTCCTATTGGAACAGGCCACATCATGAGGGTAGCAATACTTGTCTTACCCCAGAACCTCGCAGCGACCAAATAAGCCGAGGTGGAGGCTAACAAACAGAAGAGGCTTACGACCGTAATGAGTATCGAAGTCATGTACAGAGTAAATTTTTCACACGCATAGACAAGATACAAGGTCCATATAAATGCAGATAAAGACACGACGAAATATGCAGGCCAAAAATACTTAAACCCGGAAGGACCAAAGGCGAACAACAAAACAAAAAGACCGAATAAAAACCATGTAAATTTTTTGAGCTTATCTGAGTCAATCATTATGGATTCTCAATCTTCATCGCGTTGCCAATCACATTATCCACCCCGAACTCAACCATCGCCCACGGCACCACCAAACCTGCAACGAATCCAACGGATACTACCACAACTAATGGCGCTGCTGGAACCGCAAACAGAGCAGCGGCGCCTGCCAAGGCGTACCCGGAACCGACGCCTACAGCAGCCGATACGATATTAGTGGGCTGGCTGTAAACAGACTTATTATAGAACTCTGTACCCGTAGTTGAACTTGAATAATCCAGAAATGCTTGCGGACCTACAGCCAGAGCAGCACCAACAGAATCCCCCCCCATGAACTTCAACATGCCGGTAGCGCCATTCGCATGCAGATGTGCACGTTGAGTCAATGCCGCCTTGGTATTTCCGACAGAGATATGAGCGACAGACGGCCCAACCTCACCAAGTATCTTATAGTGTCGCGCTACAGCAGTTACAGGAATCTCGAAAAACAACTGACCTTTCTTGGAGATTATTCTAATACTGCCTTTGAACGTTTTACTAGCTGACTGAGCGCCGGGAGCTCCTCTACTATTGGCCCAAGCATTTAGCTTTGATTTCTGCTCAGCAGTTAGATCTAGTAGATCAGTTACCTTTCTGGCCCTGGCTGCTGCCATAACGCCGCCTGCAGCAGTTGCAGTAGTCCCTGGCAAGTTACCTCCCGAAAACATCAGAGGTCCAATTACTGGAATTTTTGCGGCGGCCTGTTGCAGGGCTTGCAGCGCTTCAACCGATACATTAGTGGCGGACTTCAGTTTCTGCAGGAGCTCGCGGAGCAGCAAAGCAGCACTTCTGAATTCATCAGGGCTCATCTGCTCGTCGCGAGATGACAGTTGATGCACCAGATACACAGCAGCTGTGTAATTATCAGTCGGGTATTCTCCGGCGAGGCGGCCTGGCTGCATGTAAAAATCCATGGCCGACCCGCCTGCACACCCCTGTTGACCGCTCCCGAGCAAGCCGGGCTGCCTGCGTTCACACCGCAGGCTGGCTGAGGTGGGAGGTGTCAGAAAGTTACTCATGCGTGCTCCTTCACTGTCTGCCTGCTCAGATTCTGAACCGCGGCATTAATCGAACCAGTCGTGCTCCATAATTCGCACCCACGACACAGATCGGTATCTTGCAACAGCCTATATTACTGATACCGCGCTACGATACTTGCGAAACAGCATCAATTAGATACCACTGCCAAAATTTTCGACGTAACTCAGCATCACCATCCTCTGCCAAGCCTCCAGCGAACGCCGATGCGACCAAATAACTAGGTTCAAAAGCGGCGGGATCTAGGTCGCGATCATTTCGCCCGTCGGCTGGATCAAAATCATACTTACTTGCTGCTGTGATCACTGTGTTGGCAGCTGCATGCCCCACAAACATTGCTGGGTATTCATCAAGTTCATAATCTTGATCCTCAACTACTGCCACATAAAATTCATCCCGCACACTCATCGCCTTTTCTTCGGATAGCGCTCCTTTTGCCAGAGCAAGAGCCATAGACAATATACTAGCTACTTCTTCAACCCCCCCAAACTTTCGAACCCAAAAAAGTGAACCATGCTCTACACAAAGAGCATCAAGCCTGGTGAGAGTGAAACGTCGTTCCTCTTCAACCTGGCCTTCAGTGATTGTCTCCCACAACAGCTTTCTTAGCGGTAACAATAATTCACCAGATAGAGACCCTCTCACCTCATCTAAAAGAACTTTAATCAACATCTCAGATTTTTCGTTCATTCCGACCTCAAAATTGTCTCAACAGTACCGTCAGGTTTAAAAATTCGAATGGCTTTTGGATCAGCAACCGTTTGCTCGGCATTTTTAAACTGTGCCAGCTTTGAAAAATAACCTTGGCAGCCATTACACATAGGCTTGGATACTCCTACCGGATGATCCGGGCTCGCTAGAGACATTTGCTTTTCTGCATGAGAGGAAAAATACTGGCCTTCATAGTCTCTATCATATGGATGAGATTTAACCTCATGGCCAATTTCTACGGATTTAGCTTTTACTTGTTCTGCAGAAACCTTTTCATACCCTTTCGGCTTCTTGTTACCCCAGCCGCTTAGAGTTTTTTTATCATTAGAGGATACAGTCTTTACCTTATATTCTTTACCCTGCGGTAGTTCTGCTTTGGCTTGAGACGCACGGCCTAATGCACCCTCTGATTCGGCAATGTTAGCAACTCTAGTCGCACCTGTCGGAACAATCTTCACATTTCCAAGATTCGACCCCACCCACTGAACCTTAATCTCATACCGCGCATCCAACCATTTACCGCCCTTCGCCCCCAGGCCGCCCCCAAGCAACGCACCACCAAACGCCATCAACTTCTGCTCATCAGAGCCTTCACCATACAGCTTGCCGCCAGCCCAATTACCTACGAGACCACCTGCAACACCGCCTACAAGCCCGGCAACTACAATGACCGGACTGGCCAGCACAAACGCACTAGCCAAACCCACCACCAATACCGCCCGCTCAAGCCAGGCTGGCACTTCTGGGCTAATGGCGCCTGTTGTCTCAGTACCTCCTCCGATAAACACGTTACCGGATCCGGCGCTGATCTTGGCATCGCAAACAGTTTTGTCACCCACCCGTGCAGCGGGCAGGCCGTTGATATAAACCGAGTCACTGCCCTGGGCCAGAATCTGAGGGGCAGACCCATGCTGATCACACGTCGCAGTATCAACATGCGCCCTGGCCGCCGGCTTGCCATTGTTAAAGACATTCGCGGAGCCCGTCTTGATCTGGCCGGTGTCATGACAGGCAAATGAAAGACTTCCGAACAACTGGCCTATCCCTGCCCCGGTGGCGGCCCCCCGCTCCAACCATCGCACACAATGCCACGGCACCAAGCCCGCCGGTCCCGACAATGGCAATCCCCACCAACACCGCACCTGCGCCGATTGCAAGACCGGCCAGCAAGCCCCCTAGCGCGCGGGAGTGCTCAATCGGGTCATCCAGGCGCGCTGCCGCCTGGCTCATGAAAGCACAACCCCGTCGACGACCTCCTCCTTATCGCCGTCAGGTGGATAACGCAACTCAAGCGTCTGCACCAATGCATCAAACTGCCGGCGCTCTTCGGAAGTCATGCCTTTAGGGTTGTTACTGGTACCGGTGATCTGCATGAGCAACGGTTGTTGATGTTCATCTTGATGCAAGAAGATCAGTTGCAGTTGGTGAACAGGTTGACCTTGTTGCCGCCAGCGAAATTCTACGCGACGCGCATCTACGCCCGCGACCTTGACAGGTGTGACCGGCTCGATCCATTCGACATGCGACA
Source organism: Pseudomonas sp. VI4.1 (assembly GCF_002029345.1). Lineage (NCBI taxonomy): Bacteria > Pseudomonadati > Pseudomonadota > Gammaproteobacteria > Pseudomonadales > Pseudomonadaceae > Pseudomonas > Pseudomonas sp. VI4.1. The sequence continues at coordinate 33,014 of NZ_MULM01000141.1, read as the reverse complement.
AAGACTTTTTCAGTTCACCCAGTAATTGTTGGGCCATGGTTTCAAGATCGGAGCCTGATTCAACTTGTGAACGCCCAACCACCAAGGAAAAAGGGCTTGGCCCTATGTCCGTCAGAGTGAATACGTGAAAAGTTTTGTCTTTGAGGGTGGACGGTCGAACAAAACTCAGCTCATTGGTATGAAAGCGCTCTGGCGGCGGTGGCACCGCATCAGCAATCTCCTGCTCGACACGCGCCTGCTCTTGCTCTCGAATACGCCGCTCGGAGAGGCGGTCGTAAATATTCCGTCGCATACGGGAATTCCTTGTCCGTTGGCTGATTAGTTAAGGTTGATTTTCGTGCTGCCTATAACGTCGATGTTCACGCCAGATAGCGTGATCGTGCCGTCCGCCTTCATGACCAATTTGCTGGCACCCACTTCAAGCGTGATCGATGTTGCTGCATTGATCTTCACTTCGCCGCTATCAACGGTGACGTAATAAGACCCCTCCGTAACCCCGATACTGGTTTCTAGCTTGATCGTTTCGGTGTGTTTCCCGTCGACTTTGATTTCGCGATTGCCGCCGACCATGTGGCTTTCATCAGCCTCAATTTCGGTGTCGAGGTTACGTTCGGCGTGGAGGCTAATTTGCTCGGCACCTGTCTTGTCTTCAAAGCGGAAGAAGTTGGCATTGTTGCCCTTCCCTTTAATCGACCGAGTCAAAAATCCACTCTGCGTCTTGTTCGCCGGCAACGACCAGGGCGGAGTGTTCTTGCTGTTGTACAAACTGCCCATGATCAACGGCCGATCAGGATTGCCGTCGAGGAACACCACCGTCCCCCAAGCCTTATACGTCGCCTGCCAGACAATCTGCCCCTCGCGGTCCGTCATCTCCAGCGGCGTACCAATCTGGTCGGTATGGAAGTAATAAAGCGTCTGCACCCACCCTCTTCCTGCTCCACCCGAGCAAGTGGCGCATAACTCCCCGGCTCATACACATAAAGGCTGCTCTGCCCCGGCGTTTCCTCACGCAACATGCGCAAGCCCTGCCACAGGACATGCTTCTACTCGGTGACCCCGTTGACCTCCGACACCTTGGCAACACGTCGTCCCAAGCTGTCATAACGATAAGCCCCGGTACTTTCCAGCTTGCCGCCCACCAAGGTCTCAGCTTTAACCAACCGATTTTCACAGTCGTAACTGAACGTCTGCAGCCGGCTCATCCCACTACGCTTTTCAATCAGGTTGCCCCAAGCATCGTAGGTATATTCCTGATCCCGCCACTGCTTGATCCGATTGTCTTTGACGTGATCAAACTGACTGGTATTGAAGTTCAGCCGGTTTGCCGCCGCGTCGTATCGGAACTCCTCACTAAAGCGATTTATTTTTCAGACCTAGGTATAATCCCAATCATTACACACACCCGAGCACTGCCATCTACTGCTAACACAATCCCTTAAACCGCATACAAATGACTCATTGCTCAACCGTAGAAATAGTCGAAAAAATTCTGATAGTTCCTCTCCCCTAATATTGGAGCGATTTCCACATCAAGACGCGCCACAAACGAAGGGTTAACTCCGTCATCATCTGAGATATCAAAAATATTGAACTCCCCATAGACGACCTCGATGAGTTTGGCTAACGCACTGAGAAACTCAGCTAAAGAATCTGCGATTTGGAATGGGGCAACGGGACCGTAGCTCGCGAATATCGGCGTATTCTCGATATCAGTTAACGCGACTATAGGTTTACCTCCCCCTAAGTCATCCATAAAAACAACATAGTTCTCATTCCAGTCTTGATTTATTTTTTTACCGCCATCTCCATTTATCCATTTATATCCAATCTGCGCCTTTTCAAGCGCGTCTAGGCTCACAAACTTCAAGGGTGTAAATCCTGTCTCTATTTTAACGCCGATCGGTTCGTAGCAATTGAAAAAATCATCTAGCTGCGCAGAACGACGAAGACTTGACGGCCATTTTGAAACCACCTGATTAAGCCGCTGAAAACTTCCGTCCAGTTTATATTTAATGTGAGCCTTGGTTAGCTCTGCCATTGCATCATCAATTTTATTCATACCGCCTCCTAATATTTTATTACCCGCAGGGTCCCGATTTCACAGTACTATTGTTACGATCGATCAAACGCCCCTTTCCTGCATTTGTATAGTTGCCCCTATGACCCTGCGGGCTGTTCAGATGTTCATCAATACCACTTGGGTGCTTAGCGTTCTGCAAGAATACGATGTTCCGCGGGTCGCCTTTCCATGCAGGCCCAAGGCCACCGTTTCCTTCAACGCTGTTTATGTGATGACCTGTATACCCAGCTTCGGACATAACTGACGAAAGCTGAGCATTATTTCGAGTGTTCAAGATCGTCTGACGTTCTGCGGACGTCCAATCGCGAGAACCTCCTCCTCTTCCAACCAGCGCTCTCTCTTCACCCCAGGCTCGGCTGATGGCTGTTCCCCGGGAGCCAGGTTGCGGAGTTACCGAAGCCCGTGGTTTATACCTGACTAGATCCTCTGAGCTTAGCCCGGTTGGATCGACCCAACCAATAGAGTTTGGAGCATAGTCATACAGGTTGAAACTACCAACTAGCCCAATCGGATCCTGCGTAATAAACCGCCCCACCTCCGGATCGTAATACCGAAAAGTATTATAGTGCAGCCCCGTCTCATCATCGAAATACTGCCCCTGAAACCGCAAATTCTGTTCGACTGCACTGACGTCCAGACGCTCCACCGCACCCCACGCCTTGTACGTCGCCTGCCAGACAATCTGCCCCTTGTGGTCAGTCATCTCCAGCGGCGTACCAATCTGGTCGGTATGGAAGTAGTAAAGCGTCTGCTCCCCGCCCTCTTCCTGATCTACCCGCGCCAACGGCGCGTAACTTCCTGGCTCGTAAATATAGAGGCTACTCTGCCCCGGCGTCTCCTCGCGCAACATCCGCAAGCCTTGCCACAGAAAATGCTTCTGTTCAGTGACCCCGTTGACCTCCGACACCTTGGCCACACGGCGCCCGAGACTGTCGTAGCGATAAGCCCCGGTGCTTTCCAGCTTGCCGCCCACCAACGTCTCAGCCCTGACCAGCCGATTTTCACAGTCGTAACTGAACGTCTGCAGCCGGCTCATCCCGCTGCGCTTTTCAATCAGGTTACCCCACGCATCGTAGGCATACTCCTGATCCCGCCACTGTTTGATCCGATTGTCTTTGACGTGATCAAACTGACTGGTATTGAAGTTCAGCCGGTTTGCCGCCGCGTCGTACCTGAACTCTTCACTGTCCACCAACTTGCCGGTATCACGGCTATGCAGTTGACCGTTGGCTTCGTACTCGTACTTGATCTCGCCGCGCAGTTTGTCGAGGGTGCGAATGAGTTCGCCGGCCGGGTCGTATTGGTGACGGCGGTGAATCGGGTTGTAGGCGTGCCCCACCAACAGCTCGGGTTGAATACCTGGATTGTGGATTTGCGAGAGTTTCTCAGCCGACAGGGTTGAGGCGAATTGCCAAGCCTTACGGCCCATGGCGTCGTAGCCGAAACAACTGGTGAGTTTGCCTTGAGTGCGCAGCACCTCGCGGTGCAGGTCATCGCGCTCCATGTCGCTGATGAGCTGGCCGTCAAGGTTGAGTTGGTGCAGGTGGCCGCTGCCGTAATACAGGTGGTTCAGGTGTTGGCCCGTGGGCAGGGTCAGCGTGGTCAGGTTGCTCAGTGGATCGTAGTCGTAGGACAAGGCGCCTTGTGGTGTGGTCTCTTTGATCAGGCGACCCAGCAAGTCGTAGGAGAATTCCAGTGTTTCTTCGCTGACGCCGAGTTTCTTACCGTTGGCGGTAGGCAAACGCGCTATGGAGAGCAAGCGATCGGCGTCGTCGTAGGCATAATCCTGGCGGGCATCGGCATTGAGTTTGGCCAGCAGTCGGCCGATGGAATCGCGTTCGAATTCGGTATGACGCTGTGGCCGTTCGCCGCGCTCGCCGTAGCCGATTTCATCCACCCGTGTCAGGTGTCCACCCAGGTTGTAGCTGAACTGGCGGGTCAGGTTGTCGATGCGTTTTTCTTCAACCAGACGGTCGGACGCGTCATAGGCAAACTGGTAAGCCGCATTGTTTTCGTTGACCAGCGCGGTCAGGCGGATGGCCTGGTCGTATTCGTAGCGGATGCGCTGGCCCTTGGCGTCCTGACGGCTGCTCGGCAGGCCGCGGGCGGTGCGCAACAGGCGCGTGGTCTGGCCTTTGCCGTCGGTGTGCGTCAGCACCTGGCCGAGGGCGTTGTAGGTGAAGGATTCGGCGCTGCCGTCCGGTTGCTGGATGCGCAGCACTTCGCCGTCGGGTTTGCGCTCAAGGGTTGTCGTCTGATTCAGCGCATCCGTAACGGCGACCAAATGCTGACGCTCGTCATAGCGGTAATACGTATTTTTGCCGGAGCAATCCTGAAACCGCTCGACCTGGGCCAACGCGTTCCACCACAGGTATTTGGATTTGTGGGTAGCGTCGATGATGGTGTGCGGCAAGCCGTCATCGCTGTTCAGGTATTCGGTTTTGTGGCCCAGCGCGTCGACTTCGGCGATGAGGTTGCCCTTGGCGTCGTAGCGGGCTTTCCAGGTGCTGCCGTCCATGAAAGTCGTCTCAGTGACCAGCGTGGTACTGAGGTGATATTTGTATTTGATTTTGCGACCCAGTGGATCGGTCTCTTCGATCAGGCGTGAAAAGTCGTCGTATTTGAACGCGAGCTTGTTGCCATCGGGCAGATTCAAACCCGTCATGTTGCCGGCTTCGTCCAGGGCAATACCGTAGCATTCGCCGCCGTAATCACGACTGGCAATCACGCGACGGTCCTCGTTGTACTGAATTTCCAACTCACGCCCCAGCACGTCAGTAGCCCAGGAAACGCGCTGGTTGAAGTCGTAGCGGTAGTGAAAATGTTCGCCATCGCTGGTCCAGTGCTCCACCACGCGAGGCTGATCGCCGAGGGTCTGCCAGCGGTAATTGCAGGTCAGGCCGAGGGCGTTACTGTGACTGGCCATGACGCCATCGGCGTAGCTGAAACGTCGAACGGAATCGTTGTTGCGATTGATCACTTCGATCAGTTGACCATTTTCGTCGTAACGGTACTGCACCAGGGTTTCGACGGCGAGGTTGTCGACCACACGCTTGACGTCGGTCAGGCGACCCAGAGGATTGTCGTAATGCAGGTGAACACGGACACCGCCCGGGGCGCTGATGTCGGTAAGCGTATTGTCGGCCGAATAGGTGAAGTGCAGGTAATGGCCCAGGGCATTTTCAATGCGCTGCAACTGAACAGCAGTATCGTCGTCCGGCACTTCGCCGAAATAGAAGAAAGTGTTGTCGAGTGTCTGTAGGAGGTAGTGACCGCCCTCAGTGCGAACCAGATGGATTTGCTCATAAGGGTTGTAGGTGCGATCGCCAGGTTCGACGTCAACAAAAGGCACACTGCGCCCCTGGTTATCAGTGAGGTAGACGAAGCTGCCACTTCTGCGCAGACTTTGTTCCCACGGCAGCACCCACCCTCTACCCAGCACGCTTTCAACGTTCAAATCACTTGCGTAGAAACGAGACCATTCAATGGGCATTAGCCCAGGGAGCGCAAAGTCGGTTTCACCCGACTCGAACAACACTTTGCGCCCCGTTGTAAGATCAACCGGATTGCCGCTTAAGCCGCCGATCGCGCGCTCTACGGCCGGTCCGATTATGAAACGACCGGCCAGATAGCTACCTGCGATTGTTGCCCCAAACTTCAATGCGCACGGACCGGCAGCTTTCAGCCCCTGTGTCAGTCCGAGCCGGAAGATCGGACCTACCGCGCGCCCCATGGAAGCGACGATCATCAACACATCGACGGTAACGCGTAGCCAGGCCGGTACCTCTTCGTCTACGTCGAGATAGCGTTCTGTTCCGCCACCAATGAACACGTTATTCGAGCCACTGGATATTTTCGCACCACAGGTAAGTTTGTCACCCTTGCGCGCAGCCGCCACGTTGTTGATGAATACGTTGGACGAACCTTCCGCAACTAGCACCGGCGCTGGGTGTTTATCACACGCGCCTTGACTCAGAGTTGCATGGGCAGCATTACGGTTGTTGATGAACACATCCGCAGAGCACCCTTCCAGCTTTATTCCTCCGGCTGGAGAACTTCGTGCCGCTCCCATGCTCTCCCCAATCGCCGGAATGAAGCTGGCACCCACGCCTGCTGCAATACTCAGCAGGATTCCACCCAAACCAGCCGTACAAATCGTGAATGCGGCAGCAGTTGCTATCGCAAGCCCAATCACTGCACCAACGAGGAACCCGCCAAGAGCACTGGTGTGCTCAATTTCATCACCCCAACGAGCTGCTTCGAACATGAGTTACTCCTGTTCGACGTCAGTGGGCACGGTGTCCTGGCGCGGTTGGAAGCTGGTCAGCAGTTGCAGCCAGTTCTCATTTTGAGTGGCGCTAAAATCAGCTTGACTGGTCGTTGAGAACACTAGAATACGACCTTGCTCGATCTCAAAAGCCGCCTGACGCTGATAAACAGGACGACCATCGTTCATGTAGTAAGCATCCACTTGGATGCCTGAGCGCGGTTGCTCGCTCGATAACGTCGCAGGTTTCTTGCTGAGCAATGTGTAGCCGCGCAGCTTGGCAGCTATAAGCTTCACCTGACGCTCGATGTACGTTTTCAGGTCCTCGGCGGGCAGCATATTGTCACGCGATATCGTAATGTTGAGCGGCGCCGGGATGCTGTTACCGAGTACAAACATATTTACCGTACGGTCCTGAAAACCTTCCGGCAATGCGATAGATCCTTCCTGAAGCTGATAGTCCATTGGAGGTGTGTTCCGTGAATACGTAAAAGGGAAATGTTCAGTTGGCAGCAATAGCGTCGAGCATGGCATCGAACTCGATCAGCCAATCGGCAAGCTCTGCGTGAGCGGGATTGATAATCGTCGAAATGCTGAACCACTGGCGCTCGTCACCATCGACCGCATTGATAAGCGCGCTGGTCGCTCTGCCGTGACGACGTTCTTGCCCGGCAGTGAAAATGTAATCCAAGGCAATCGCCGGGCTACCCGCCAACAGGCGATCACTCTGGCGCACAATCGTGACGTCGGGATAATTTTTGCGCAGGTTCTCCACGTACAACTCTACCGAACGCTGCAGCGTCAGCTCGTCAGGTGCAGGACGACGCTTCGCGCAAAACGTGACGGGATGGCCATGCTTTTCCAGCGTGGTATCAATGTCGCGGAAGTTGAAACCCTGCGGCATCACCAGATGCAGCCCCGCGACGGTCAGTTCATTCCGGGCAGGCTGAAGTGAAACAACCGCTACCGGCTCAGGCTCGATGACAGCGGGTGGAGCGTCGAGTGCTTCCTGCAGCTTCTGCCGCGCAAGCGCCTCGGCCGCGATTCGCTTTTCGGAAATACGATCGTAGAAACACGTCCTGACCATGGTCTGGTTCCTCACTTGTTGATATCGACACGATCACCGTGGACATAGGTGTTCTTGCCAAGAATATCGATGGCATCACCCTTTATTTCGATTCCTTCAGGTGTCAGCTTGATACTGCTGCCGCCCACTTGAAGAATGATGTGCTGCTTGGCATTGACCTGAATGAACTGGTTGTCGACCTGAATCGTCAGCGAGCCTTCCTGGACATTCATCACCGTATCTTTCTTGATCGTTTCAGTGTGCGTGCCACCCACTGTGATCGTGCGATTGCTGCCAACGCTATGGATCTCGTCGACCTCGATCTCGGTGTCCATGTTGCGTTCGGCATGCACGATAACCTGCTCGGCGCCGGCCTTGTCTTCAAAGCGGAAAAAGTTCGCCGTGCCGCCATCGCCCTTCATCGACCGGGTCAAAAACCCGCTCTGCGTCTTGTTCGCCGGCAACGACCACGGCGGCATGTTCTGGCTGTTGTACAAACTGCCCATGATCAACGGCCGATCAGGATTGCCGTCGAGGAACACCACCACCACTTCATCGCCAACCCGCGGAATCAGGATGCTGCCAAAGCCACCGCTGGCACTGGACTGGGCGACGCGAACCCAGCAGGAGCTTTTGTCGTTGTGCTCGCCGTAGCGGTCCCAGTGGAACTGTACTTTTACGCGCCCGAGCTCATCGGTGTAGATCTCCTCGCCCGGAGGACCGACGACGATGGCGGTTTGGGGGCCTGAGATCGATGGCGTCAGCGTTTCGAGTTGAGGCCGGTATTTGATTTTCTTGCGTACGCATTCAATGCTGTTGGCGTAACCGGCCTGGCCGCCAGACAGGTAATTATTGCTGCCTCGGTGTTTGATGAACATCAACAGAAACTGTCGATCTTCAACCGAGCCATTATCGTGTTCATAGTGTTGTGTGAGTTCGAACGTGTAGCCAGGACGCATCGCACGGCAGTTACTCGCACCTGAAAAGATCTTGCCGTTGAGTTCCAGCGCCTCGATGCGATTGCGCACCAGCACTTCGCCGTCTTCGTAGGTTCCATGGGTGTACTGGCCCATGAAATCGTAGATCTCGTACGCAGGTACATCGCCTTGCTGATTGAGGCTGTTCATACTGACTGGAATGCGATTACCAGGTTGGCGGTAGTCGAAGGTCTGGACGGATATCTTGCTGGACTGCAACTCCCTGGTTGCGCTCCAGTGGGTGATCGAATCAGCCGTTTCAGTAATGGAAGCCGTATGAAAACGCACTTGCGGCTGTTCGGGCAGAGCAGGCAGTGCGGATGAGTCATCCAGGATGATCAGGGTGTGACTATCAGCGGTGTGCTCGAAGTAGAAGAAAAGCCCTTCGTGCTCCAGCAGGCGCATCACAAAATGGCGGTCACTTTCCCGATACTGAGTGATATAGCTGTGTAGTTTGAGTGTACGTTGGACACGAAACTCATACTTGGCAAGCCCTTCATAGCGACTGAAAACCTGTGAAATAACTTGTTCGACCGTTTGATCCTGGTAGATCCGTGAGTCGAACCGCTGTTCCAGCAAGTTAAGCCAGGAACCGATGACCGCCGAATAGCGGCACATGCCACCGTCGCTACCATTACTGCCAAAACTCAATACATGCCCGTTGATAAATCGACTGGAACCTGTAGCGAGCTCGATCTCGATCGTCGCCGACTGTCCCATGGCGGTTTTGAGTTTTACGGCAGAGTCGTCCGAAAGCAGCTCCAGCTGGAAGCCGAAGCCTGCCGACAACCCCTCATACCCCGAAAAGGACTCAAGCAGCAGTTCTTGCCCGCCCTTGAGCGCCAATGTCAGTTTGAACAAGCGCCGGTTCTGCGCCGTAAACAGGGATGAAAGGTCCATCGTCATGTACAACTCCTGGAATCAATATTCGGGTATCCGGCCTGTCCAGACACCACTAACGGTTGGTTTATCAGGCGCCTGGGGAGTGACGCGGGGATGCCAGCCGCTTAAACAATCTGCCGAGCCACCAGCGACTGCGAGCCTCGCGTATTTGGTCGATTTGCATGAAGGTGTAATGAGCAGACATGCTTCGTTCCTGGACCTGGAGGGTGCGCAGGCCTCGAATACTGTGGCGCAACAGGATCAATATGGCGATTGAACATCCTGTACAGCCTACGATCGCAACGACATTGCTGGTCAATGCGTCAACTGACTTTAGAAATATTCCGCCGGTGAGGGTCGACGCTCCCGCAATTAATCCAATGCGGTAGTTTTTCTTGCCCGGCTCTTTGCGCCGGACAGTCACTCGATTGCCTTTGCACTCGAAGGGAAAATACGATGGCTTAGTCAATAGAATGATGGTAAGTACCGCACCCACCGCCAAAATCGGCGCCAACCCACCCACAATGGAAATCATGTTCGCTCCCGCTGTATAGCTTGAAACGGACACATACGCCAAACTACTTGCCAGGAACGAGAATATGGCAACACCCACCAAAATCATCGTCGCCAAAAACAAAACATATCGCTCACACCCATATATCAAATACAAAGTCCAAGCAAAAAACAACACAAAGAATACTGAATAAAACCACCAGTAATAACTCAAACCAGACGGCCCAAAAAGACCAAAAAAAGACGCCACCAGAAATAATACCCAAGCGTTCTTTTTCATATTTTCGACATCAATCATAATTTACTTTCACTTTGTAAGGTAATCCCCGACCATCTTATCCGCGCCTGTACCGGCCATCAGTGCCTGTACGCCCAACCCTGCCAGCCAACCGACAGCCACAATCAGAACCAAAGGGGCGGCTCCCGCTCCAACGCCAACAGAAATGATTCCGACAGCTACACTTCCGGCAAACCCGCCAGCGAATGCCGCAACGTTAGTAGGCTGACTATAGGCAGACTTGCGATAAAACTCGTCCATCGTCGTTGAACTTGTGTAGTCAATATAAGCCTGTGGCCCGATAGCCAACGCAACGCCCACTACGTTACCCGTCATCATCTTGAGTCCACGAGGCGCGCCTTCGGCATGCAGCATTGCACGCTCGTTAAGTGCAGCCCGGGTCCCGTACGCAGGGATATGAGCAACCTGCCGCCCAACCTGGCCGAGCACTTTGTAACTTTGCGCCTGGGCGGTAATCGGCACTTCGAAATGAAGCTGGCCTCCTACACGGATCAGCTTGATTTTTCCCTTGAATGTCTGCTTGGCCGACCTCGATGTCGACGTGCCTCGGCTATTCGCCCATTTGATCAATTTTTTCTTGTCGGCTGCTGTCATGTCCAATAAGTCGACAACCGACTTGGACTTGGACATCGCTGCCACGCTGGTACCGGCGCTGACTAAAGTGCCAGGCAAGTTGGCTGGCGAAAACAACAGGGACCCTATTCCTGGAATGCTTTCCGCCTGTGCCTGCAAGTTCTTCAGCGCTTCGACGGAAACATCCTTGGCCGTTCTCAACCGCCTTAACAAAGAGCGCAGCAACTGCACATACTCTTGCGCTTCGCCTGATGAAATGTCGGTGTCAGGCGAAGCTAATTCATGGACCAGATACATCGCAGCGTTGTAATCGCTGGTCGCGTAGTAACCGGCAAAATTCTGAGCGGGAAAGGCTCGGGAAGCGATTTCACTGGGAAACGACGAATTTCCGCTACCCATCAGCCCCGCTTGCCTGCGTGCACCACGTGGATTTGCCACGGTGCAGGGAAAAAACATTTCGTCCATGCATCCTTCTCCTTTTGTCCGCACGAATCAGATAGACAATGCGGTAACAGTCACGCAGTCACGACAAGAACTCAACACCTTCGCACGGAAGGTACGACCACGACTTTTTTGAAAAGTACCTGAGACATTTTAAAAACCAGAGTACGCCACGTTTTTTGGATCCAACGAACGATGCCGCGCAAAAGGAGACACCCCTGGATCGCCAATGTCAAGCGCAGAGACGCCGCACAATATCGTGCTGAAGTCAGCGGACCCTGCTGCGGCGAGGCTGTCTGTGCAAATGGCCAACGCCCTCTTGCACAGCCTCTGCTTTGCCATTACTTGCGACATATAAACCTGCCTGCACCAACTCTTTTATTTTCTCAGCGGTTCAAAAGACCCGTTTGGTGAACCGGTTCACCTTTTTTCAATTTATTTCACATAGAAAATTGGATCCATTTACCCCCTGAAACTATTGAATTCATTGGGTCTCAGAATATTCCTACAGCATTTTGCAGCGCGTGATGGCTCGAAGACATCATTGCGACATGTATCAAAAACGAGAAAAAATCCGCTTCCGTGTGAACTTTTCGATACGAAACGGTGCCCTATACGACGCTGGTGGCTATTCGATACCGATATGCCAGCATTCACTTCCAATTATTCCTGGCAGTGCGATTTTGCGATGTAAACATCGGCAAACGCACTGTGTGCCCAGGTGTTGTTTTGAGCAATTCGTTCTTCCCGCTCTCCCGTATTTGTTCGGGCAGCCGGCGTGAAGATTCAAGGACGATGTACCAATGACTCAAGCGTTTGATGTTGAAGCACTGATCAGATTGCGTAGCCAGACCCGGGCCATTTCCGATGCGCTCAAGGCGCAGGCTTCGGACTATCTGGCGACCCTGGCATTGCTGATTCGTCCGCAGACGTTTTTCGGTGAGTACCTGCAAGGCGCGCAGCGCAGCAGCGGCCGCGAGACCCAACACCATTTCAAGGAGCTCAAGGAACTGTACGACCGCATCGGTTCGGCCTCGCCGTTCCAGCTGGTCAATGAGCTTGAAGTCCCCCTGCACCTGATCGGTACGACGCCGGAACTGTTCCCGCTGGAGTACGACAAGGTGCTGTCCCAAAGCGGGCAATCCATTCGCATCACCAGCCCCGTGCGCTGGGTGGTGGGTTTCAGTTCGTTTGACCTGGCCCGCTTTCGCACAGTGATCAAGGACCCCAATCGCAGCAGCGCCGAACTGCACCGCTTTGTCGTGCACTACCTGGTGTTGTTCTACTGCCTGAGCCAATCGCCGGGCGTGGGCCGGGTGCTTGAAGGCCTGCGTTTTCCCCTGAGTTTCGAGCGGCTCAAGGACTTTGGCGACCTGCCCTTTTGCGTGATCGGCTCACCGGTGCGCGCCCAATTGCCTGATGAATCGGTGATCCGCAGCAGCACCCAGATCGCCGGCAACACCAGCTTCGAAGAGCTGGTCGGCCACGAGAATATTGTGGAAATGAACGATGAGATCCGTCAGCGCCTTCTGCTGACGATCGAAGGAATGTAACGCGCCAGGCCAACAGTTGAGCCGACACGCAAACGACTTGCAGCGAATGTGTTCGCACCAGGAGATCACGATGGCGAAGAAGGAAAGTACCCAGCACAAACTCGACCGCGTTCGCGCGCCTCGGGTCCATATCACCTATGACGTGGATATCGGTGACGCTCAGGAAAAGAAAGAGCTGCCCTTTGTCGTCGGTGTGCTGGGCGATTTCTCCGGCAACCCGCTGGAGCCGCTGCCGAAGCTCAAGGACCGCAAGTTCATCTTCATCGACCGCGACAACTTCAACGGCGTGCTCAAGGGCATCAAGCCGCGCCTGGCTTACCGGGTCGACAACACCCTGGTCAGCAATGGCACGCAGCTGGGTGTGGAGCTCAACTTCAGCGCCCTCGAAGACTTCGAACCGCAGAACGTGGTGAAGCAGGTCGAGCCGCTGCGCAAGTTGCTGGAAGTGCGCAACAAGCTGGCGGACCTGCGCAACAAGATGGGCGGCAACGACAAGCTCGAAGAGCTGCTCATGGACGTGTTGCAGAACACTGAAAAGTTGAAAACGCTGGGCAAGGAATTCGGCCGCGAAGCCGCCGTTCCAGCCACCGATGGTAAAGAGTAGGAGCCTGACGATGAACGACAAGCAAACCGTGACTCAACAGGACAGCGATCTGGTTGAAGTGGAAAACTTCGCCCCGCCCTCCTCGCTGCTCGACAGCATCATTTCCCAGAGCCGTGTGGCGCGTTCCGAGACCGAGCGCACCCGCACCCGGGACCTGATCGGCGAGCTGGTCAGCCAGGTGCTGGAAGGCGAGATGACGCCGAGCAAGGACCTGATTGCCGTGCTCGACGCGCGCATCGCCGAAATCGACGCGATGCTCTCCGAGCAGATGAACGAAATCATGCACGCCCGGGAGTTCCAGCAGCTGGAAGCGTCCTGGCGCGGCCTGAAGTATCAGGTCGACCAGACCGAGACCAGCACCACCCTGAAGATCCAGCTGCTCAATGCGTCGAAGAAAGACCTGGTGCGCGACCTCAAGTCGGCGTCCGAATTCGACCAGAGCGCGCTGTTCAAGAAGATCTACGAAGAAGAATACGGCACCTTCGGTGGTGCTCCGTTCGGCATGTTGCTGGGGGATTACGAGTTCAACCGCAGCCCGGAAGACATGTACCTGCTCGAAGAGATTTCCCATGTCGCCGCAGCGGCCCATGCGCCATTCATCTCGGCGGCCTCACCAGAGCTGTTCGGCTGGGATTCGTTTACCGACATGTCCGGCCCGCGGGACCTGGCGAAGATTTTCGACACCGTCGAATACGCCAAGTGGAAGTCGTTCCGCGCCTCCGAAGACTCGCGTTATGTCGGCCTGACCCTGCCCCACGTGCTGGGTCGCCTGCCTTACGGGCCGGATACCACGCCGGTCGAGGAATTCAACTTCGTTGAAAGCGTCGATGGTCGCGATCACAACAAGTACCTGTGGATGAACGCCGCCTATGCCCTGGGCACCCGGGTCACCGACGCGTTTTCGCGCTACGGCTGGTGCGTGGCGATTCGCGGGGTCGAAGGTGGCGGTCTGGTCGAAGGCCTGCCGACCCACACCTTCAAGACCGATGACGGCGAAATCGCCCTCAAGTGCCCGACCGAGATCGCCATCACCGACCGCCGTGAAAAAGAGCTGTCGGACCTGGGCTTCATTCCGCTGGTGCACTGCAAGGGCACCGACTACGCCGCGTTCTTCGGCACCCAGTCGACGCAGAAGCAGAAGCACTACAACACCGACATCGCCAATGCCAACGCCCGGTTGTCCGCGCAGTTGCAGTACATCTTCGCCACCTCGCGCATCGCGCACTACATGAAGGCGATCATGCGCGACAAGATCGGCAGCTTTGCCTCGCGCAAGGACGTCGAGCTGTTCCTCAACAAGTGGCTGTCGAGCTACGTGCTGCTGGACGACACCGCCAGCCAGGAAGCCAAGGCCAAGTTCCCGTTGCGTGAAGCGCGGGCCGAAGTGTTCGAGGTTCCGGGCAAGCCGGGGGTGTACAAGGCCGTGACCTATCTGCGCCCGCACTATCAACTGGACGAACTGACCGCTTCGTTGCGCCTGGTCGCCGAATTGCCGCAATCGACCCGCGGCTGATCAACACCACTGCCAGGGAGGCAACATGAGTAGTCAACACAGGCTGTTGCCATCGCTGCTGGATCGCTTGCTGGACGATCTGCCCCATCAGTCCATGGAAGCGTCATCGCAACGCTTGTGTTCGCTGGCCGATTACAAGGCCAGCATCGTTCGCGACCTCGAGGTGCTGGTCAACACGCGCCAGTCCCTGGTCGCCAACGAACTGGAGGGTTTCGTCAATCTGGGCGGAACCATCCTCGACTACGGCATGCCGGACTTCACCAGCCGCAGCGTGCTGGATCCCCAGGACCGCCTGTTGATTCAACGCCAGCTGGAAAAGGCGATCAGCGTCGGCGACCGGCGGTTTCGCAACGTCAAAGTCCAGCTGCTCGCGCAACAGACCGGCCAACGCATGCTGACCTTCCGCGTCGACGCCGTACTGCGTCTGCAAGACATCACCCGTCAGGTGTCCTTCGACGCGGTGCTGCAGGTCAATACCCAGGAATACAAAGTGCAGAACCTCAACTGATGCTCGACGATCTGCTGCCCTATTACGAAAAGGAACTGTCGCACCTGCGCTTTTTGGGCCAGGAGTTCGCCAGCCAGTACCCGAAGATCGCTTCGCGGTTGCTCATCGAGGGCGATAACTGCGAAGACCCGCATACCGAGCGCCTGATCGAGGCCTTCTCGTTCCTGTCGGCCCGGGTGCACAAGAAGCTCGATGATGAACTGCCGGAAATCGTCGAGTCGTTTCTCGAAGTGCTGTACCCGCATTACCTGCGCCCGACCCCGTCGATGTCGATTGTCGAGTTCAACCTGGGCAAGCGGGAGAAAGTCACCGAAGCCTTCCGTGTCCCCCGGCACACTGAACTCAGTGCCAACCCGATCGATGGCGTGGTGTGCAAATTCCGCACCTGCTACCCGGTCGAACTCTGGCCGGTGGCGGTGCATCAAGCCTCGTTCATCGAAATGGAGCGCTCGGCGTTCAACGGTCACAGCGCCGACCTGGTCGCGCGGCTGCGCATCGGCCTGAGGGCAACGTCCGATGTGTTGTTCGGCAAGATGGAACTGGACCGCCTGCGCTTTTTCCTCGACGGCGAAAGCACCCTGATGCTGCAGCTCTACGAGTTGCTGTTCAACAACCTGGCCAAGGCGACGGTGAGCTTCGACGATCAGGGCCGCACGCGCGAGGTCGCATTGCCGGCTAACGCGTTGAAAGCCGTTGGTTATGGCCTGGACGAAGGCCTGGTGGATTACTCGGAGCGCTCGTTCCTGGGTTATCGCTTGCTCCACGAGTACTTCACCTTCCCGGACAAGTTCATGTTCTTCGACCTGTCGGGGTTTGCGCGGCTGTTGGCGGGCCAGAACCTCGAGAACATCGAGATCAACTTCTATTTCTCGGATTACGACCTGAGCGATCGCCTGGCACGCCTGACGCAGAACATCGGACGCAATAACTTCAAGCTCAACTGCACCCCGATCATCAACCTGTTCCGCCAGCAGGCCGAGCCGATCAAGTTGACCCATGCCCAGCATGAGTACGCGGTGACGCCGGATGTGCGCCTGCAAAGCTCGGCCGAAGTGGTGTCCATCGATCGCGTACGCCGGGTGCGCAAGGTCGGCGGCCTCGATCAGGTCGACACCTGCCACCCGTTTTTCGAACCGCGCGGCGACCAGGGACCCGGCCAAAGCTTCTGGATTGCCCGGCGGCGCCCCGTGCAGACCCGTCAACGGGATGGCTCGAACATGGTCATCCGGGTGGTGGATCGCGAGCTGGAGCTGCTCGACTCGAACAACGATACGTTGAGCATCCGCCTGACCTGCAGCAACCGCGACCTGCCGCTGATGCTGCCGTTCGGTGGCGAGCGCGGCGACTTCAATATTCCCGGCAACTCGGTGATCAACGACATCCGCTGCTTGCGCAAACCCACCGCAACGGCCCGCGTGCCATTGGGCAATGGCGTGATCTGGCGCCTGATCTCGCACCTGTCGCTCAACCATATGTCCCTGGTGTCCCGGGGGCGCGACGTGCTGCTGGAGCTGTTGTCGCTCTACAACTACCGCAACGTCTCGGCGATCCGCAAGCAGATCAACGGCATCGTTTCGCTGAGCAGCGAACCGGTGGTGGCGCGTATCGGCCACCCGCGGCCGAACTTCGTGCGCGGCGTCGGCATCACCCTGAATTTCGATGAAAGCCAGTACACCGGCAGCGGTGTGTTTTTGTTCGGCATGGTGCTGGACCACTTCTTTGGCCAGTACTGCAGCATGAACAGTTTTACCCAATTAACCCTTCGCACCTTGCAGCGCGAAAAGAGAGTCGTCCAATGGCCACCACGAACCGGCGATCAACCCCTGGTCTGATCGACCAGGCACGGGCTGAGCCGCACCGATTCGAATTTTTCCAATTGGTGCGCTTGCTCCGCCTGCATTACAGCAGAACCGGGCGCATGGACCTGGACACTCGACCGCACGAAGACCCTTTGCGTTTTCGCTCGCAGCTGTCGCTCAACTTCCCCGCCAGTGAAGTCAGCGACCTGCAGTTCGAGCGCGAGGGCAAGGTGTCCGCGGCCGGCTTGCCGCTGTCCGAAGTGCAAGTCACGTTCATGGGCCTGGTCGGGCCTTCGGGTGTGCTGCCGCGCCCCTACACCGAGCTGTTGATCGAGCGGCACATCCAGTACCGGGATGACGCGGCCCATGCGTTCCTCGATATTTTCTCGCACCGCATGACCACGCTGTTTTACGAGGCCTGGCAGAAATACAAGTTCTACATCGAGTACGAACGCAACGGCACCTCGGACTTCGATCGCTACCTGCTCAACCTGGTGGGTTTCGGCCCCGAGGCGCAGAAGCAGAAATTCGACAGGCAAGGCTCACCGTTGCGGCGCGAATTGTTCAGCTACTTCTCCGGCCTGTTCGCCCAGAAGCCACGCAACGCGATGAACCTCGAAGCGATGCTGGGTTTCTATTTTTCGCTGCCGTTCAAGGTCAAGCCGTTTGCCGGCCGCTGGCTGAAACTCGATGCCGGCCAGTGCACGCAGTTGGGTCGCAAGAACGCCGTGCTCGGGCAAAGCGCCGTGGCGGGCAATCGGGTCTGGGACTATCAATCCTGCGTGCAAATCGAGATCGGCCCGCTGGACCTGGTCGACTATCAACGCTTCCAGCCCGGCACCGTGGACTACCAGAAACTGGTGGAACTGGTGCGCTTCTACGTTGTCGCCGAACTGGACTTCCAGTTGGCGCCCAGGCTCAAGCCCGCAGCCGTGCCCGTGGCCCGCCTCGGGCGCCAGGGCAATGTGTCACTGGGCTGGCTGGGCTGGCTCAAACGCCCGGGCGTCGACGTGGAACCGTCCCGTTGCGCCCTCTTCCACATTCCATTCGATGGGGTCTCCCTGTGAACCTGAAGTCCCTGTTTGCCAAGTTGAACGACACCAGCCGCACCGCCACCGAAAGCGCCGCGGCGCTGTGCCTGTCGGAACAGCACTACGACGTCGAGATCGAGCACCTGTTGTTGCAGTTGCTGGATAGCCTCGACAACGACCTGCCGGCCATCCTGCGTCACTACGACGTGGTGCCCGAGCGCCTGCAGGCGCAGTTGCTGACGGCGCTGGGCACGTTCAAGAAAGGCAATACCCGCACCCCGGCACTGTCGCCGCACATCACGCGGATGATCGAGCAAGCCTGGGTGCTGGCCTCCATCGAATTCGGCCAGGGGCAGATTCGCACCGGTTATCTGTTGCAGGCGTTGCTGGATGACAACGAGCTGCGTCGGGTGGTGATCGCCTCCGCCCCCGAGCTGGAAAAAATCAATGCCGACGACCTGCGGGTCAACCTCGGCGCGCTGGTCGAAGGCAGCGCCGAATCGCAACAGGCCAAGCCCCTGGCCGGTGCGGACGTCACGGCCCGCGGCACGGTCAAAGGCAACGGCAAGACCCCGGCCCTCGATCAGTACACCATCAACCTGACGCAAAGCGCCCGCGAAGGCCGGATCGATCCGGTGCTCGGCCGCGAGTTCGTGGTGCGGCAGATGTCGACATCCTGACCCGTCGTCGCCAGAACAATCCGATCCTGACCGGTGAAGCCGGCGTGGGTAAAACCGCCGTGGTCGAAGGCCTGGCGCTGCGCATCATCCAGGGTGACGTGCCGTCGGTGCTTAAAGACGTCGCCATCCACACCCTCGACCTGGGCTTGCTGCAGGCCGGTGCCGGGGTCAAGGGCGAGTTTGAAAACCGCCTCAAGTCGGTCATCGAGGAAACCAAGCGCAGCCTGCACCCGATCATTCTGTTCATCGACGAAGCGCACACCTTGATCGGTTCGGGTGGCCAGGCCGGGCAGAACGATGCCGCCAACCTGCTCAAGCCGGCCCTCGCCCGGGGCGAACTGCGCACCATCGCCGCGACCACCTGGGCCGAGTACAAGAAGTATTTCGAGAAAGACGCGGCGTTGGCCCGGCGCTTCCAGGTGGTCAAGGTCGAAGAGCCGGACGAAGACAAGGCGATCCACATGCTGCGCGGCCTGCTGGGCAAGATGCAGGATCACCACAAGGTCACGGTGATGGACGAAGCGCTGGTGCAGGCCGTGCGCCTGTCCAGTCGCTACATCACCGGGCGCCAGTTGCCGGACAAGGCCGTCAGCGTGCTGGACACCGCCTGCGCCCGTGTCGCCCTGGGCCAATCGGCGCAGCCGGGGCCGCTGGAAGACTGCAAAAAAACCCTCGACAACCTCCAGGCAGAAATCGCGGTGCTGCAGCAGGAAGCGGCCAAAGGCAGCGACCATGCCCAGCGCCTGGCCACCCTGCAGACCGAATTGCAGGCCGGGCAGCAGACCCGCGAAACCCTGGAGCAACAGTGGCAGCGCGAACTGCAACTGGTGGAAAAACTCGGCGCGCTCAGCCATCCGGACAACCAGGCGCCCGATGTGCGCGAGATTGCCGCCGTACGTGCCGAGCTGGCCAGCGTCCAGGGCGAACAACCGCTGGTGCATGCCCTGGTGGATGGCGGCACCATCGGCGAAGTGATCTCCGGCTGGACCGGCATCCCCCTGGGCAAGATGCTGCGCGACGAGATCGACACCGTCCAGCGCCTGCCCGCCCTGTTGGGCGAACGGGTGCTGGGCCAGGACCACGCACTGCAGGAAATCGGCAAGCGCATCAAGGTGTCCCGCGCGCGCATGGAAGACCCGAACAAACCGATCGGCGTGTTCCTGTTGCTCGGCCCGAGTGGCGTCGGCAAGACCGAAACCGCCCTGGCCCTGGCCGACACCCTGTACGGCGGCGAGCGTAACCTGATCACCATCAATATGTCCGAGTACCAGGAAGCCCATACGGTATCGAGCCTCAAGGGCTCGCCACCGGGTTACGTCGGCTACGGCGAAGGCGGCGTGCTGACCGAAGCCGTGCGGCGCAAACCGTATAGCGTGGTGCTGCTGGATGAAGTGGAAAAAGCCCACCCGGATGTGCTCGAACTGTTCTTCCAGGTATTCGATAAAGGCGTGCTGGATGACGGCGAAGGCCGCGAGATCAACTTCCGCAACACCGTGATCATTCTCACGTCCAACACCGGCACCGAGCACATCATGCAGGCGTGCCTGAATGCCGGGCAGCAGCCGACGCCGGATGAAATCGTCGAAGGCTTGCGCGAGGAGTTGAACCAGGTGTTCAAGCCGGCGTTCCTCGGCCGCCTGACCGTCGTCCCCTACTACCCGGTCAAGGACGCGATCCTGGAGCGCATCGTCGCGCTCAAGCTCGAGCGCATCCGCCAGCGCTTCGAGCGTAACCATCAAGCCGTACTGAGCTACGACGCCGCGCTGGTCAAGGCCATTGCCGCACGCTGCACCGAAGTCGACAGCGGCGCGCGCAACATCGACAACATTCTGTCCAAGACCCTGATGCCGGAACTGGCCCAGCAGGTCCTGGAGCGAATGGCGCAGGACACACCGATTCAGAGTTTGCACATCGAGATGGACAGCGACGGCGATTTCGCCTGTCGCCTGAGCTGATCGAGCACTTACAGGTAACCGTGATGGATAACAGACAGACAGGGAAGCGTGCAGCGCAGCCAGCATTGGCAAAGTGCCTGGTCGCGGTGGCAATGATGATGGCACTGACCGCCTGTGGCGTCACCGACCGTGTCGGCAAGCGGGTCGACGATACCTGGGCCGGCGACATGCTGTTCGACGACAACGAGAAGGTCATCCTGACCTCCGACGGCGGCAATCAGCTCAATCCCGACGAGTCCGGCAAACCGCTGTCGGTGGTGATTCGCGTGTACCAGCTGACTTCGCTGGAGCGCTTTTCCTCGATCGACGCCGACACGCTGTGGGACGACCCGCAAAAGGCCTTGGGCAACACGTTGCTGGAAAACCGCGAAATCACCCTGCTGCCGGGCATGGGACAAGTCGACAAGTGGCCTTTGAACAAGGCCGCGGGCTATGTCGGCGTCGCCGCTTTTTTCCGCTCGGAAGAAAACAGCCGCTGGAAGGTCGCCTTTGACGCCGAATCGCTGCGCAAGGAAGGCATCTGGTTTTCCTCCGATGGCCTGCGGGTGCTGGTGGACAACAACACCGTCTCCGCCATGGGCGGCGTCGACGTACTGAACAAACCCAAGACCGAAGCGCAGCTCGCCAAGGCGTCTGCGCCGCTTTCACAGGCTACCGCCCAGGCCGACCAGCCAACTGAAGGCAGCCTCACCCAGCGCGTCCAGGACGCGGTCGTGCAACAGGCCGAAGACACGGCCACCAGCTCCGCGCAACAGGCGACGGAGTCGAAATTAAACTCTTTACTGGAAGGCGTTCATGAGTAAGCAAAGCCGGGTGATGTGGTCGGAAGGCATGTTCCTTTTGCCACAACATTTCCAATACCAGGATGAGTTCCACCAGCATCAGCTGGCGGAATCGACGCTGCGCAGCACGCCCTTCCATTGGGGCGTGCAGATGCTGCAGGTCGATGAAGAAGCCCTCGCCACCGGCTCCTTGCAGCTCAAACGGCTGAAACTGGTGTTTCCCGACGGCAGCTTGTATGACGCGCCGCAGCATGACCCGCTGCCAGCGGCCCGTGACTTGAAAGACTTGCTCAAGAGCAACGACCTGAAGGTCTACGCCGCGCTGAAACTGCCTGAGCCCTTCGGCATGAATTATGTCGAAGACGGCCAGGAACAAAAAAGCGCACGGCGTTTTCGCAAGCAGTTCGACACCTTGCCGGACCTCAACGAAGGCGACCTCGAGAACGAAATCACCAGCCTGCGCCTGAACGTGGTGATGCTGATCGACGGCGACAACCTGGATGGCTACAGCTGGTGCCCGATCGCCCGGCTGTCGCGCAATAACATCGGGGGGTTCAACCTCGACGCGCACTTCGTGCACCCGACCCTGCATGTCGGCACCCACGAAACCCTGATCGGGCTTGGCAAACGCTTGCTCGGTGCCTTGCAATCCAAGAGCAAGGCGCTGTCGGGCCGTCGTCGCGAACGCGCGGACCAGATTGCCGAGTTCGGCTCCAGCGATGTGACCCTGTTCTGGCTGTTGAACACGGTGAACCGGGCACACCCGGGCCTGGCGCACCTGCTTGCCCACCCGCGCCTGCACCCCGAGCGCCTGTATCTGTTTCTCGCCGAGCTCGCGGGCGGCCTGCTGACGTTTTCCCTGGACACCCAGCTCAACGACATCCCCGAGTATGACCATCACGACCCGGCGGCCTCGCTGGTCAAGCTCGACGAGATGATTCGGGTGCTGCTCGACAACGTGGTGCCTAACCAGTGCGTGGTGATCAACCTGACCCAGACCAAGCCGTCGTACTGGCAGGGACAGTTGCTCGACCCGCGCCTGGCCGAGGCCGATTTCTATATTTCCGTGCACGCCGACATGCCGGGTTCCAGCCTGCTGGAACTGGTGCCGCGCGCGTTCAAGGTCGGTTCGCCCGAAGACATTGAAGTGGTGGTCAACAGCGCCATGCCCGGGGTCACGCTCAATCACGCGAGCCGCTTGCCCAATGCGATTCCGGTGCGCCTGGACAATCACTACTTCTCCATCGAGCCCCATGGCCGGGTGTACGAACGCATGATGAGTGCCCAGGCCATCTCGTTCTACGCGCCCAGCGCCTTTACCAATCTCAAGCTTGAACTGATGGCGGTACTCAAATGACTGAAGCCGTAATGCAAGGCGCCGTGGCGACCGCCAGCGAAAAACCGCTGATGAAAGACCTGGTGCAAGACTTCATCAGCATGGCGCTGATCGTGCGCAAAGGCCGGCAAGTGACCTCGGTCAGCGCTTTCGAGGCGAGCATCGATGCCTTCTTTTCGACCCTGGAACGCGAAGCCCGCAGCGCCAACTACAGCGTCGAACAAGTGAAGGACACGCAATACGCCCTGTGTGCGTTCCTCGACGAAAGCGTGTTGCGCTCCGGCGTCCCGGGGGCTGTCGATAACCCGTTGCGCAGTCACTTCGAACTGCAGCCGTTGCAGTTCCGCTATTTCGGCGTGCACCTGGCCGGCGAAGGCTTCTTCGAGAAAATCGATTCGTTGCGCAGCGACGTCAAGCAGAACCTGGACGTGCTCGAGGTGTACCACCTGTGCCTGGCGCTGGGTTTCGAAGGCAAGTTCAGCCTCGGCCAGAAAGACCAGTTGCGCTACCTGGCCAACACCCTGGGCCAGGACATCGCGCGTTACCGCAAGACGCCCAAGGCGCTGTCGCCCGATTGGGCCCTGCCCGACCAGGTCTCGCAGATGCTGCGCCATGAAGTGCCCGTCTGGCTCTACCTGGCGCTGATTGCGCTGGTCTGCGTGGGGGTTTACCTGACGCTGGACTGGCTGTTGGCCAAGGACGTCGCCGCGTTGTCCGAACAAATCAGCCAGCTGTTCAGTGCCTGAGCACAGGTCAGGTAATCGAGTCAGGAAGACATGAAGACATTATTGCGTTTGTTGAAAAGTTTTTGGTTGGTCATCCCCGTGTTGTGGCTGGCGAGCCTGGCGGTGTGCTGGTTCGTCGCGCCGCACGTCAGCTGGTTGCGCGGCTATGCGCTGGAGGCGATGGCGATCATCAGCGCCTTCTATTTGCTGATCATTGTGCTGCGTCAGTACAAGCGGATCCGTGCGGAACACAACCTTGAGCATCTGGTGCAGATCGAAGTCGATCGATCGCTCAAGTCCACCGGTGAGTTCCGCGACCAGCAAGTGCTGCGCGAACGCCTCAAGCACGCCATCGCGATGCTGCGCACCGATCGCTCGGCCGGTGGCGGTGGCTCGTCGGCGCTGTATGACCTGCCGTGGTACCTGGTCATCGGCATGTCCGGCGCCGGCAAGACTTCGTTGCTGACCCGTTCCGGCCTGTCCGCGAGCATCGCCAACAGCGCCAATGACACCCAGAGCGGCACTCAACACTGCGACTGGTACTTCAGCCCCGAGGCCGTGATGATCGACACGGCCGGCCGTTACCTGCGCGACGACCAGTCGGCCAGCGAGTTCGCCGCGTTCCTGCGGATGCTGAAAAAGCAACGCAACAAGGCGGCAGTCAACGGCCTGGTGCTGGTGGTCAGCCTGCCCGAGTTGCTGGCGGCCAGCGCTGCCGAACGCAACGAACTCGCGGCGCAACTGGTGTCGCGCATCGAGGAATACACCGACTGCCTGGATGCCAACCCGCCGATCTACCTGATGTTGAGCAAGACCGACCAACTGCCGGGCTTCAGCCAGGCATTCGAAGGCCTGGACCTCAATGAACGCCAGCAACCGCTGGGCATGACCTTCGGCCTGTCGGAAATCCGCAACCAGGGTCTGCGCCCGGTGCTGGATGCCAAGCTGGCCAACCTGCACAGTCATATCCGCCGGCATGTCGACGCACAGATGATTGCGTTGGGGGCGGATGCCAACAGCGCGCTGCTGAATTTCCCGAACTACTTTTCCGAACTGTCGGTGGTGCTGGAGCAGTTCCTCCAGCACTTCGCCCACACCGGGCAGGCGGGCGCGCCGCTGTTGCTGCGCGGCCTGTATTTCACCAGCGCCCTGCAGACCGATCAGCAGCTGAGCCAGGTCTATGAAGATGACCTCGCCGAGTCGTTCGCGCTGCAGCCACAACCCGAGCACGCCCCGCACGCGTCCGGCAGCGGCCAGAAAATCAGCGATCGCAGCTATTTCATTACCGATACCTTCCGCCGGGTGATTTTCCCGGACCGCGACCTGACGCTCTATCAGTCGCGTTTCGGCCAAAACAAATCCTTCAGCCCTGCCCTGCTGGGCGTGGCGGTGCTTGCCGGGCTGGTGTTCATTGGCTGGCAAACCCTGTCATTCCAGAACAACCGCCAGTGGCTGGACGCGTTGCGTGAGCAACTGACCGCGCTGCAGCAATCACCGGATCGCGCCCAGTTGCTCGCCTCGGGCCAGGGCCTGGAATTGCTGCGCGATCAACTCGCCGCCATCGAAAAATACCGTGCCCAAGGCGTGCCGCTGCAACTCGGCGCCGGCCTTTATCGGGGTGAGGACATCTACCTCCTCGCCCAGAATGCCTATTTGCAGCAACTGCGCACCCAGGCGCTGGAACCGGTGGCCCTGCACCTGCAATTGCAGATGCGCGCGTTCAACGAATTCGCCAAAACCATGGACCCGCAGAACAACTTTGCGCCCGCGTCCGCCAAGGCCGGTAGCCCCTCCGCCAAGGCCCGTGCCCAAGGGCTGAAATTGCCGACCCGCTTGAGCAGCGTGCCGCGCAGCGCCGGTGATGTCAGCAACCGCTTGAGCGGTGCGGCCAAGGGTGCCGCCAGCAATGCTCGCGCAGAGGCATGACCGCGCTGCGCAATCGGCCACGGCGAGCGACGCTGCCGATCTGTCGGCGACCACCGGTGGGCTCTCGTTGTCCGAGGAAATGCTGGGCCGGCTGGACGAGCGCCAGGTCGAGTCCATCATCGAGTCCTATAACGCGCTGAAGCTGTACCTGATGCTGACCCAGCCCGATGCGCATCCCGAGCCGGAATTCGTCGGGGCGGCGTTGCCGGTGGCCTGGGCCAGTACCGCCAGTGCCGACAAACCGGTCAGCGCTGACGTCATAGCGGACAACTCGCCGGTCTACGTGCAACTGCTCAAGAACGGCCAGGCGCCGTCCCTGCCACGCAACGAGCAGTTGATCAGCGAAACCCGCAACAGCCTGAAGTCGTTCATGATTTCCAGCTCGCTGGTGGATCGCGAATATTTGCGCCTGCAATTGGAGTCCAGCCGCCAGTTTCCGGCCCTGGGCCTGAGCGATCTGGTGCCGTTGCCGGGGCGTCAGCTGTTGTACGGCACCGAAGCGGTGCCGGCGATTTTCACCCGCCAGGGCTGGGAGCAGTTCGTCAAGCCGGAGCTGATCAAGCTGGTGTCGGGCAACCTGCGCAACGAATCGGACTGGGTGCTCGACGGCGAAGGCGGCGACAGCCTGGTGCAGAAAGCCAACTTCATCCGTGAGTTCATGACCCGCTACAAGCGCGACTACACCCAGGCCTGGTATGGCTTCATCGACAGTGTCGGCGTGCGCCATTTCACCGACATGGCCAACGCGACCCAACAACTGTCGCTGCTCAGCGACGTGCAGAACTCGCCGGTGAAAAACCTGCTGGCGGCGGTCAACGACAACACCCAATGGGATGTACCTGCACCCCGTGAAACACTGCAACAGGGGATCAAGCGCGATGACGGGTTCTGGGGCAAGGTCACCGGTATCTTCGATGGCCAGGACACCTCGCCAAACGCGTTGATTTCGCCGCTGCCCGCCGTGGATGACGGCAGCCTGGCCAAGCGCTTCGAGCCGGTGTCTCGAGTGTTCGCGGTGCAGAACGCCGAGGGTGCCGACAGCACCATCATGGATCGCTACCTGGCGGCGTTGCGCAAGCTCAAGGTGCGGATGAACAACATCCAGCGCTCGCAAAACGTCGGCAAAAGCAGCAAGCAACTGATCAGCGAGACCCTGGAAGGCCAGCCGAGCGAAGTCACCAGCGTGCGCAACTATGTCGAGACTACCGTCGACACCAGCCAGGGCGGCCTGTCCACCTCGCTGCAAGGTCTGTTCAGCCTGCCGATCCAGTTTGCCTGGGAAACCCTGCGCGATCCGGCCGGCGAGCAGATCGCCAAGGCCTGGGCGCAACAGATCGCCAAGCCCTGGGAACAGGTGATGGCGCACCGTTACCCGATCGCGGCGGGCAGTCGCAACGAAGCTTCGGTCAAGGACCTGCAGCGTTTCGTCGACCCGGAGTCCGGCCTGCTGCCGAACTTCAAGCGCAACGAAATCGGCAACCTGTCCGGCGGCGAAGGCCTGGGCATGAGCAGCGCCAGCAAGGCCACGCCACTGGTCAATCCGGGCATGGTCAACAGCATCGACAAGGCCAGCTCCCTGGGCCAGGTGATCGCCAGCCTGTCGGACCGGGAAAACGGCTTCGAGATCATGCTCGAGCCTTCGGCCCACTTCACCGACATCATCTTCACCCTCGATGGCCAGGTGCAGCATTACCGCAACGGCAAGACCAGTTGGAGCCGCTTCTCCTGGCCGGGCACCACCACCGCTCCCGGCGCGCGCATGGACGTGGTGACCCTGACCGGCGAGCGCATCACCGTGTTCGATTACCCGGGTCGCTGGGGCCTGTTGCGCATGAATGACAGTGCCCGGGTCAGTGACCTGGACGGTATCCAGCAACGTTTCAGCTGGAACACCGCCAGTGGCCAGGTCAGCCTCGCCGTGCGCAACTATGGCGGCGTCAAGCTGACCGACCTGGCCAACGTCAAGGCCCTGAGCGCACTCAACTCGACAGGCGGACGGCCACAGTGATCATGCTCGTGTTGCATCAGGGACCCGGCCGATGATCGGCTGTTTCGGCAAAGTGCCCGCGAGCCCGGACTTCGTCAGCCTGCACGGTGCAGCCGACGACGTCTGTGAGTTCGATGCCTGGCTGCAAGGCGCATTGGCCGCCCTGCAGCCTCGTGAGGACTGGCGTGAATTGTTCGACGCGTTGCCGCTGTGCTTTTTCTGCTATCGCGCCCGCAGCGGCAACTGGGTGCTGGGCGGGCTGATCAGTTCGCGGGATTCAAGCCAGCGCCGCTATCCGTTCTTCATTTTCCAAAGCATCAAAGCCAGCGAAGCCGGGCCCTTGGTCAACCCTTTCACCCTCGGCGAGCTGTTCAGCGGGCAGATCCGGCCCTTGTTGCACATGGCCGCCCAGGGCGAAAGCACCTCGGTGCTGTTCGAACGCATCAAGGCCTTGCGCCCCTTGCAGGGCCAGGACTTCGAATTGTTCCGGCGCGTGCACGACAAGTTCCTGGTGAACTTCAACCTGCGCGACATCGCCACCGCGCTGGAAGGCGCCTACCCGGAGTTCGTCACCAACGCGGTGCTCACCCGCTTGCAGGCCTTGAACCGGCATCTGCACCACGGGACGCCGATCGGTATCGCCCTGCCCTTGCCGGCGGAACGCGGGTTGAAAAATCCGACCGCCGATTTGTGGGTCACCTGGTTGACGCGCATGACACCCGGCAACGCCGTGCCGCAGATCAGCCTGCTGGCGACGACTTCATGCGTCCCCGGCTGATCTGCTTCGCCTCGCGCACCACCAGCGACGCCTATCGCGTGCTGACCGGCACCGCCGAGCGCTCGCAAAGCTATGACGTGCTGGGTTCATTCGAGGCGTTTGACGAGCACCACCCTGCCGGCGTCTTTCCCGAAATCGATCGCCCTCTTGATGACGTCATCGACCGTTTTGTCGCTGCCCTGGATTCGAAGTCCGTATGAACAAGATCAAGTATTACTGCTTGCGCTACCAACCCTACATTCTGGGGGTGGTGTTTTTCCTCACGATCTTCCTGGTGTGGGGCATCGGGCGCGCGTTTGACTTCAGCTCGTTGAACAGCCTGCTGACGGGCATCGGCGTGTTCCTGCTGCTCGCCTGCGGCTACGTGCTGCTGCTGTATCGCGGGGTGTCGCGGCACCACAATCTCGAAGGGCTGCTGCGCGAGGATGCCGACCAGGCAGTGCTGAACGCCAGCCCGGCGGACCGCGAGGAAGTCAGCCTGTTGCGCGAGCGCCTGTTGCAGAGCATCGAGCGCCTGCACAGCAACAAGCCCCGGGGCGGCAATTCCAAGGATGCCTTGTATGCCCTGCCCTGGTACCTGGTGATCGGCCAGCCGGCCGCGGGCAAAAGCACGATGCTCTATCAATCGGGTCTCAACTTCCCTTATGCCGAGCGCGAAGGTGCGCGCGTCGCCGGCCTGGGCGGCACCCGCAATTGCGACTGGTTTTTCAGTTCCGAGGCGGTGCTGCTGGATACCGCCGGGCGCTACATGAACAACCAGGAGGAAGCCGGCAAATGGCGGGCCTTCCTCCAGCTGCTGCGCCAGCACCGCCAGCGCCGGCCGCTCAATGGCTTGATCGTCACCGTCAGCATCCATGACATTCTGCAAGCCTCGCTCGAGGACCAGGAGCGGATTGCCAAGCGCCTGCGCGAGCGCATCCAGGAAACCCATGCGCTGCTGGAAGTGCGCCTGCCGGTCTACCTGGTGTTCACCAAGTGCGACCTGGTGCCGGGATTCGCCCCCTTCTATCGCCAACTGGATGACGTTGCCCGGGGCGAAGTCATGGGCAAGACATTCCCCCATAAAGGTTATGAGCAGGCCGACTGGGGCCGGCAGTTCGGCGTGGCGATGGACGAGCTGGTCAGCTATTGGCAACAGGTGGCGAGCCAGCAGTTGGTCCTGCAGGACATTCAGATCACCCGCCAGGATTCGGCGGTGTATCGCTTCCCGCTGGAACTGGCAGCACTGAAACCGCGGCTCCAGCTGTTCGTCGATGCCCTGTTGCGCGCCAACCCGTATCAAAAGGCCGAACTGCTGCGCGGTTTCTATTTCACCAGCGCCCTGGATGCCGACCAGCCGGAACTGGGCGGGCACACCCGCCAGGTCACCGAGCGTTTCTCCCTGGGTTCTGACCAGGCGCTCGCCAGCGGCACCGCGCAAGCGCGCCCGTTGTTCATCAGCAGCCTGTTTCGCAAGGTCATCATCCCTGACCAGCACCTGGTGGCGTTGTACACCACCAATCATCGCGAACGTCGGCGCAAAGCCGCCTGGATTGGCGGCGCCGGCCTGTTGGCGCTGCTGCTGTGTGGACTGTTGGGCTGGTCTTATGTGAACAACAGAAACACGGTGCAGGCGATCTCGACGGAACTGGCCCAGGCGGCCGCCACTGATGCGGCGGCGACGGGTCAATACACCGAGTGGCAAACCCTGGACCGCATGCGCTTCTGGACCGCCCATTACTACGCGCAACATCACGACCAGGGTGTGCCACTGCGCATGCGTCTGGGGCTGTACCAGGGCTACAAGGTCGAGCCGCTGCTGCGCAGCCGGTATTTCGCCCGGCTGGAAAGCGTGATGCTCAAGCCGACGGCCGACAACCTGACCCGCTCGCTGTACCTGCTGACCACCCTCAAGGTGTATCAGCGCAACAGCAAGGAACTGCTGCCCGTGACCGGCATCGACAGCGTCGAACCCAAGGCCTTGCCGAGCGACAACCGGGCCCAGTCGATCGCGGCCTTCGGCAAGACGACGCTGGACACCTACGTCATGCTCTCCCGTGCCCAGCGCGAAAAGGCTGACCCCGCGTTTCTGAAGGCAAAGATCCCGGACTACTGGTACCCGGCGATCGCCCGCCAGACAGGAAAGACCATCGGTGCCGGCAATGACGGCTCGGGCGCGAATCTGGATTACGAGTTTGCCAGCCGGCAGATCAATTTCTACAGCGACCAGATCCACGAGGAAGACGTGCCGCGGATCCTCGACAACGCGTTCCTGACGTCCAGTTCGCGCAATTACATCAACAGCCTGTTGACCCAGTCGCTGCGCTCGATCGAGACCATCACCCTGGAGTCGGACACCTTGTTCGCCTTTGGCCGCGCCGATTTCCAGAGCCTGAAAACCGAAGGCCAGGGCCAGCTCAGCGCGATCGCCGGCAAGCTGTTGAGCACCCCTGACATCGGCAAGATCATCATCGCCGGGCATGCCGATCAACTGGGCGACCCACAGGGCAATATGCAGGTGTCCAGACAGCGCGCGCAGACCATCAAGACCTACCTGGTGGGCAAAGGCGTGCCCGGCGAGTTGGTCGAAGCCATCGGCGAAGGCAGCACCCGGCCCCTGGTCAAATGCGACATGCAGCAGCCCCGGGCCCGGCTGATCCAGTGCCTGGAGCCGAACCGGCGGGTAGAAATCGAAGTGCGGGCGCTCAACTGAGAGCGTCTCGCGCTTGCAGAAACACCGGTGCCCGGGTCGTCTCGACGCAAAGGCCCAGGCCGGTAACACACCTCTGTTGATCGTTTCAAAGAGGTTAATACGAAGGGTTCGTGACCTGTTCGCAGGTCAGTCCTTAAATGAAGGTAAGGAGCAATTAAAAATGGCATTTGACGCATATATCCAGATCGAAGGCATTCCAGGTGAAGTGCTGGACGACAAGCACAAGGACTGGATCGAAGTGCTGGGCTACGAGTTCAGCGCAACCCAGGCAACTTCCGCGACGGCCAGTTCTTCGGGCGGCGCTTCGTCGGAGCGTGTGGCGTTGAGCGACTTCAGCATCCGCAAGGCCGTGGACAAGGCTTCTGCCAAACTGTTCGAAGCCTGCTGCAAAGGCACGCACATCGCCAAGATCCAGCTGAACGTCAACCGCGCCGGCGGCGACAAGGTCACCTACCTGACCATCAACCTCGAAGAAGTCGTGGTTTCTTCGGTCAAGGCCGTTGCCGGTGGCAGTCAAGGCGGTGAAGACAAATCGGTCAGCGACTTGCCGATCGAGGAAATCAGCTTCAACTTCGCCCGCATCAAGACCACCTACACCCAGCAGAGCCGGGCCGATGGCCAGGGCGGCGGCAACGTGACCGGCGGTTGGGATCGCACGGCCAACAAGGTTTTCGCTTAAGTCTGCAGCGATGGCGGGCCGCGCAAGCGGTCCGTGTTCGGCACCGTGCCTGGCGATCAGGCACGGTGTTCTTTTATCTTGACCAGAGTTGCCTATGTCTGAATTTCTCAACGACCTTTCGCTGGCCGAACTGACAGCGCCCATCAATGAGGGAAGCGGCGAAGACTTGAGCTTTTCCACCTTGTTCGATCAGGTGAAGGAAGCGCGTCGAGCAGACCCCGATTACCTGACCCAGGGTGATTGGCAGACCGATCTGAAATCCTCGGATTGGGACCTGACCATCACCCTGGCTGCCCAAGGCCTGGCTCGACAGAGCAAGGACCTGATGCTGGTCGCCTGGCTCAGCGAGGGCCTGGCGCACCGCTACCACTTCGTCGGCATCACCTTCGGCCTGACCCTGGCCGAGCGCATTCTGCAGGCCTTCTGGGCGGACTTGTTCCCGTCCCTCGAGGACGGCGTCGATGAACGCGCCGCACGGCTGGCGTGGATGAAAACCTCGCTGGCGGACATTGTCGGCGCGCTGCCGATTACCCAGGGGCAGCAATACGGTTTGCTGCGTTATGACGAGTCCAGGCATGTGGAAAACCTGGCGCTGCAGAACCCCCAGGCCATGCGGGCCGCCCTCGACGAAGGCAAGATCAACGCGGAGATTTTCCAGCGTTCGGTGGTATTGACCGACTCGGACTATCTGCGTCTCAAGGCCGCCGAAATCGCCGCCAGCCTGAAAGCCTGCCAGCAGCTGCAGAGCACCGCGGACCAGCACTTCGGCGCCGAAGCGCCCAGTTTCGCCGGGCTCAATGACATCCTGTTCCGCGCCGGGCAACTGGTCGAGAAACTGCTGAAGGATCGGGGCATCGAACTGCACCCGGCCGTGGCCGTTGCGGCCGCCCCTGAAAACGCTGCTGAACAACCTGCAGGTCCTGCCATGACCCAGCCCCAAGACCTTTCGGCCACGCCGCTGCGCACCACACCGCTGACCCGCGACGAGGCCTTCACCCAGCTGGCGGGCATCGCCCAGTTCTTCAAACAGACCGAACCCCAGAGCCCCGTCCCCTACCTGATCGAACGCGCAATCAAATGGGGCAACATGCCGCTCGAGGGGTGGCTGAACGATGTGATCAAGGACAGCAATGTGGTGGACAGCATTCGCGATGTGCTGGGGACCAAAGAGTCGAAGTCCTGATTCACCGCCTTCGACTTGCTCGCGATAGCGGTCTGTCAGCCAACACCTCTATTGAATGTGCCACCGTCTTCGCCGGCAAGCCGGCTCCTACACGGGATCGCTGGTGTTCACCGATTTCTTGTTCACTGAAAATCCCCTGTAGGCGCTGGCTTGCCAGCGAAAGCGGTCTGCCAGCCAACTCCTCTA